>JAFGSL010000407.1 GCA_016934645.1 Anaerolineae bacterium | reverse complement strand
CTCTTCGACAAAGCGCGAGCTTATGCTAGAATGGTATGCTATGGATTCTAAAGCTTACCATCCTAACCCGGATAAACCGGAACCAAAAAGACCTTCAGTGCCTGTTTCCTTGCTCGTTGGGAAAGAATGTGCGCGGTTAGGCCCTGAAGTTTCGGTCGTGATTAAGACTTACGACAACAGCCGCCGCGCACCTCGTGGTGTTCCCTCGCTCAAGGAACTGCTGGTTGAAACGTTGCGAATACTCGAAACGCAGACGCTTTTGCCTTACGAGGTTCTTGTTGTGGATTCCAGCGCTGGAGACGGCATTGCCGAGGCGTTACAACAGTACGGTCCTGTGCAAGCGTTTCACCTGCGCCACATCCCTTTAGTCATGGAGTGCTTTAGCTATTGCCATGCGATGAACGTCGGTGTCCAGGAAGCGGAAGGCGAAATCGTTGCCAGTCTCAGTGGCGACGCCACCCCAGCGAACGAGCGCTGGTTGGAGATGTTGGTCGCACCCTTGGAAGATCCCAAGGTCGCCGGGGCCTTCAGCCGTCACGTTGCCCGACCTGGTGTCCGGATGGCGTGGGCCGAGCGACTGCGCTTGTGGTGGCGCTACCGTTCCAAGGCCACCATCGTGCGTCAGAATGACCACGTCTTCTCCAACGCCAGTTCGGCTTTCCGTCGTGCCCTGGCGCTGGAAATTCCCTTCGATGAAACCATTAAGGAGCTTGAGGATTACACCTGGGCTGGTGCCGTACAACAGCGCGGTTATGGCATTGCCTACGCGGGTGCGTCTGAGGTCTACCACTCCCACACGGTGTCCAGCGCGAAAACGCTCTGGCGGATGGCGTATTATGTTTACCTGCGGGCCAGAGCTGACGCAGCAGCGGTGCGACGACGGGAACCGGTTCAACGGAGCTAGTGGATATGAACGGTTTTCTCCGAGGTGACAAATGCGTAGAATTATTCTGATTGGCATTGTCCTTGCGAGCCTTCTCACCGCTTGTACTTCCGGTACCATCCGGCAACCTATCTCTGGTGGTGAACCCTCTGCTGCAGAGCCTTCGTGGGATTGCCCTGAGCAGATCGACACGGGTAACTATACCCCGACCGATCCGCCGCTGCGCGATTTGGCCGACGCACGCGGCATCTACATCGGCGGCGCGGTCGAACCACAGCACATTTACTGTGACCCTACCTATGGTGAAGTCCTGGGGCGCGAGTTCAACATCCTCGTCAGCGAAAATGCCTTCAAGTTGTGGGCAATTCATCCAACTGCGGATCAGTACACTTTTGAGGGAACAGATGCTATTGTCGAATTTGCTGAGGCGCACGGGATGAAAGTGCGTGGGCACACGTTACTCTGGTATCGCTACATGCCTGACTGGATTGAGAATGCAACGTTCACCCCGGAGCAGTGGGATGAGGTCATTCACGATCATATTGCCATGGTCGTTGGTCGCTACAAAGGCCGCGTGGCCTATTGGGATGTGCTTAACGAGGCCGTCAGCGACAGTGTCAGACAGGTATTGCGACAGACGAATTGGTCCGATGGTCTGGGGCCGGACTTCGTCGACAAGGTCTTCATCTGGGCGCACGAGGCCGATCCCGATGCGTTGCTGTTCTACAACGATTATGGCGCAGAAGGGCTGGGCCGGAAATCGGATCGGGTCTACGATTTGGTCAAAGGTATGCTGGAACGTGATGTGCCCATCCACGGCGTAGGCTTGCAAATGCATCTTGCCACCAGCGGGGCGCCTAAACTGGAGAATGTGCAACGTAACATCGAACGCCTGGGGGAGTTGGGGCTGCAAGTCCACATCACCGAGATGGATATTCGTCTGCGGGACCAAGCTTCCGATGATCTTTTCCAGAAGCAGGCCCAGATGTACCGCGACTATTTCGAGGTCTGTCTTGCCGCTGAAAACTGCACTGCCTTCGTGCTGTGGGGCTTCACCGATCGCTATTCCTGGATTCCGGATTTCAAGCCTGGATTCGATCACGCACTTATCTTTGACAAGGGCTACCGGCCCAAACCTGCGTATTTCGCACTCCGCGATGCGCTCAACGTTCCCTGATGCCTGGGATCGGCGAATTGTACCGCGGCTTGCAACTGTTTTCCACAAAGCACGTAGCTTAAAGTAGAGTCCATCCATCCGTTAAGTCATTCTGAAAGGAGAAAATCACAATGCAAAACTTAAGACCCAAGGCTAGAAATGTTTCCGGTGTCATCATTGCCGTGGTCGTCGTCATTGGTGTCATCCTGCTCTTCAGCTTTGGAAGCCAATTCTTCTACTTCTTCAAAAAGGTCGATGCCCAGGAAATCGGCATTCAGTTTTCCGGCGGGCGCATAAAGGAGGTTGTTGGCCCAGGTGTGTACACAGACTTTGGCCTCTACGTCAGCATGGTCAAGGTCTCCAGCCAAGCCATTCCTTTCACTGTAGATGATGCCGAAATCATCACGAAGGACAAACAGCGCATGGGCGCGATCGTCAGTGGCGATATTTTCCGCCCCGGTGAAGCGGAGAAAGATGTGTTGCGCGAAAACTGGTCCAAATACCGCGGCCTCTACACCGACGATGTGGCTCTCGTGTCCAAGGTGCAGGATTTTGCCAAGCAAGCGATGAAGGTTTGCGTCGGCGGCAATACATTCGACAACAATACCATCGGCAGCGCCCGTGACGAACTGCGCGCCTGTATCGACAGCGAGTTGAATGACCTGGCACAGTCGGTTGGTCTGATCGTCCGCAACGTCGTTGTACCGGACATCATCCTTTCGGCGGAAGCTCAGGCGGGATTGGATGCCATCGTACAAAGCCGTCTGGAAACCGAGAAGGCTGCCCAGGATGAGTTGAAGGCCGTCGCGCAAGCCGATGCGGAGCAGGCGCGCGTGGAGGGCGAGATTCAGGTGGAACAATCGCGCATCCAGGAAACCACGCGCCAGCAGACCACTTTGGCCGAACTGGAACGCCAGCGCGTCGCGGCGCAACTCGCCGTCATCGAAGCGCAACGCGCCAACACGTTGGCCGAACTTGAGACGGAGCGTCAGAAAATCGAAGCGACCAAGGCCAACGAGATTCTGGCCGCCGAGCGCAACCTGCAAATCCGCGAATTGGAGGCCGACGCGATGGAGGCCGCCGCCCGTGGAGACGTTGCCTTGCGCACAGCCCTGGCGTTGCTCTACGCAGAGCATCCTGAGTTCCAACTGGTGACGATTGCCGAGGCTAACGCCGCTGCTCTGTCCGCAACCGACAAGATCATCTTCACCGTCGAAGGCACTGCCCCGACCATCGTCTTGCCCGGTCCCGGCATTACACCCACGGTGGACGTGGCGCAGCCGCAAACGCAACCGGAATAAATGACCGACCCGTTGTTCGATCACGTCCGCGCGCTCGACGAGTGTAACCAGCGTGGTGGGCGGATGCTCTCGCTGATTGACCTCATCGATGCGGGGACGGTCGATGTGCCTTTGGCAGCCTACCTGGCAGCAGCGATGCGTCACGGCGCATCGCTGCTGGTGGGCGCGCGGCCCGGCGGCGCGGGCAAAACCGCGGTAATGGTCGCGTTGCTCAACTTTCTGCCTAATGCGACGACGATCCAGGCTGTAGGAAGCCGCGCGGTGCTGGATTTGGCCTCACAAGACCCCACTCCAGGTGCGACCTGCTACCTGGCGCACGAAATCGGCAATGGCTTTTACTACGCTTATCTCTGGGATGACGAAGCGCGCGACTTCTTCGCACTCGCTGCGCGCGGGCATACTATCGCCACGAACCTGCATGCCGACACGCTTGAGGAAACCCAAGACCAGCTTTGCCTGAAAAATGGCATCGCTCCGGCGCACCTGGCTGCGGTTACGCTCAAGGTTTACCTGCGTGTCGATCACTCGGATCGGCTGGCTTTCAAGCGACGCGTCAGCCATGTCTATGAAAGCGACGGTGTTGAAGATCGCCTGCTTTGGCGCCGGAATCGCCATGGCACGTTCGAGCGCCAGGATGTTGAGAGCGCCGTCATTTCCCCGGTGGAAGAAACCGCTTACATTAAGTTTCTCGCCGCGCTACGCCGCCGTGACGTCCGGTGCATTGAGGATGTGCGCCGGGCGTTGTTGGAGTTTTGATGTCCTTCTACGCCGACTTTGCTGGACATTACGAAGCTATCTTCCCGTTCAACGAATCCGTTTACGCGTTGCTGCGCCGTTACATTCTACTGGAACACCGGCGTTGCCTGGATGTGGGTTGCGGTACTGGTCACTACTCTGGGAGGCTGGCAGCGGATGGTTTTGACGTGGTCGGCATCGACCTGGATGCGGCGATGATCACCTATGCGCGACAGCGTTATGCTCAGGCCGCATTTCACGTGATGAATATGCTCGATATCGCCAGTTTGGTCTCAACTGATCAAACGGATTTTTGTTTCGACGCTGCCTTCTGCATCGGGAACACGGCTGCTCACCTCACGCAAGAGCAGTATGCGCAGTTCCTCGACGCTGCCAAGCGCGTGCTTAAACCCGGCGTACCGTGGATTCTCCAGGTGATGAACTGGGACTTTGTGCTGGAGCGCGAAGCCTTTATCTTTCCCGTCATCGAAGCGCCAGGCGGGCTAACCTTTCACCGTGAGTATCGGGACATTTCTACTGCGCGGGTGACATTCCACACCCGCCTGCAATCCGGCGCAGACGTGATCTTTGAGGATGAAGTGCCGCTGTATCCACTGCGTTCCGCAGACGTCGCGTGGTTGCATCGAGAACGCGGTTTCACATTACTTGATCATTTCGGCAATTATGCCGGTGCCCCTTTCGACCCGGCGGCGTTCTCAGCCAATATCTTTGTGTTTGCGGCGAACCACCCTTGCGAAGGTTACGAACGAGACGACAAGACTTGACACTTCGTCACCCGCAAGCATCTTTAGGCCAAAACCCGTGTTAAACCTTGGCAAGGATGGCTGAACAGTTGCTTATGAACTTACACATCACCGAAATTACTCATCCTGACGACGACCTGCTGCTCCCCTGGCTGGACTTGTACGAGACGGCGTTCCCGCCCGCCGAACGGATGCTTGTCTCTTTCTACCTGCGGCTGCTGCGGGAGAAGCGAGACGGGTTGCACCAACATCATCACTTGCTCGCGGTGCAACGCGAAGGCGTTTTTGTGGGGCTGGCGCATTATGTTCTCGTCACGGAACACCAACTCGCCTGGCTGTGGATGTTCGCCGTGACGCCGGAGGCGCGCAACCAAGGCCTCGGGACGACGATATATGGGGACGTTGTGCGGCGGCTGCCCTCTTCGATTATCGCCATGCTTCTTGAAGTGGAACGCCCCGACTTGGCGCATACCGAGGCCGAGCGTGAATTAGCCGAACGGCGCATCGCGTTTTACCGTCGGCAGGGTGCGCGGCTTCTCGAAGGGATACATTACGTTCAGTCGGTCGGGCCGCACCAACCGCCTTTGCCGATGCACGTGATATTCCATCCCGTGCAACCTCTGGATGCGGACGCGGCGTTTGAATTGGCAAATGCCCTCCTCGGTGATACCATCACTCGGACCGGCACGCTGTCCCTGTCCTAGCTTTCCTCCCAACTGGCGATATACGCCGTCAGTGCATCAGGTTTTTCGATGTCAGGTTCATGGACCGTCCACGTGCCGTGCAGACCCAGTTCCTCGGCGGCGAGTACAAAGTGACACATCGCAATCCCCATATCGATGCGCTGCATATCGGCGATATCCAGAAGCATCTGGTTGCGTTTGGCATATCCCGGCGTTCGTTGTAAGAAGAGATGCCAGGATGTTCCAGCCTTAACGATGCGCCACGGTTGTTTGTTCGATGCCGATGGTCCGATCCGCACCATTTCCAGAACCGTGGCGAAGGGGCCAGCAGTGTCCCGGTCGAGTGGTACGTCAAACGCGCCATCGAAAAACAGATTCCCCCACGCCAAACGGTGATCGGCGTTGGCTTGCTGGCGGATCAGCGATTCTAGAATGCGCCGCCTGGCCGCGCAGTACCCCGTCGCTATGACCGCGGGTAACAACTCGTCTTCGCGTAGTTCGAGTTTGGCAGCGAAGCGGCTCTTCGCGAATGTGCCGCCGAGCCAGCACGTTCCCAGTTCCAGGTTCGTAGCATAGAGGATTGTGTGCTCCATCACGTAACCGAAATCCTCCTGGTTCAACTTGCCCGCCGGGATCGCACCGAGGATAAACCCGGTCGCGTTCTTGATAAAGCCATATGTGCTCAGACCCTTGAGTGCCTGCCGGTCTTCTTCAGTTGCTGCGATGAGCAGCAGGCGCACGTGCGTTCCCAGAGGACCAACCGCGTGCGCCTCCGTGAAATCCGTCAACTGCCGCTGTACCGATGGCTCGATGGGTGTCTCCTGATACGTGCGGCATGAATAGCGTGTTTGAATGGCCTTAATGGCCGATTGTCCATTTTGCATCTTTCCTCCTCGTTTGTTCCACAAGATGGTATAATGGAAGCGCTCACTCGCCAGCATCACACTTGTGGAGGGTCTACTTGAATACGAACGACGTCTTCTACGACAGTGCGAGTTACGCTACGGATTATAGGCCAGAAAAGTCGATCTACCAGGACGATACCCGTATTTTCCATCGACCCGGGTTTGCCTACGATAGCGTTGCGACTGTGACGTGCGCCAGCTTTGCTGATGGGGTGCTGACCGCACACGTTACACTGGATTCTGGCGCACCTGCGCTGCTCACCGTCACCATCATCGCGGATGGCATTCTACGCCTCAGGTTTTGGCCTGCCGATGCCATCGCCAATTTTGAAGAGACGAGTGAGATGCTCGTCCCCCTCACGGCGGAACCGCTTGTTGGGATGTTCGCAGAACAGGCTGATGCATACACCCTTAATGTGGGCGACTATACCTTGTGGTTGCGCAAACAGCCTTTTGGGATGGAGATCCTGCATTGCGGCGCGTGCATCTTCGAACTGGAAACCGAGAAGCTGGCGGGGGAGTACGTCACGCCGCCACTTGGTTTCTGTTCGCCTCGTGGCGAAGCCTATGTCAGTTGGCGGATGCAGAACGACGAGCGTTTCTTCGGCTTGGGCGAGAAGTGGAACAAGGTTGAAAAGACGTCCACTCGTGCCACGATTTGGGCCGCCGACACCTGTGGTAGCAACACGACCGATATGAGCTATAAATCGCTGCCGTTGCTCTTCTCCACCAAAGGGTGGGGGATGCTGCTGCACACCGGCTATCGTTCTTTTTGGGAAGTCGGGACGTTCTCGTACACATCCGGTTCGGCGCTGGTCGAGGATAACAAGCTCGATCTGTTTCTCTTCCTGGCCCCAACGCTCAAAGCGTTGAACGGCCTGTACACCGATCTCACCGGCAAGCCACAGATGCCGCCGCGCTGGGCGTTGGGTATCTGGATGAGCCGCTGCCAGTACGAGAACCGTTCGCAGGTGGAAGCGGTGTTATCTCGCCTGCGCGCAGAAGAAATCCCTTGCGATGTTGTCCATCTGGATCCGCAGTGGATGAAAACGCACTACTATTTCAAAATCGGCGTGGATGCCTGTGATTTCGAGTGGGACACCGAGGATTGGCCCGATCACCGGCAGATGCTTCAGCAGTGGCGCGCCGATGGCTTCGATGTGTGTTTTTGGGTGAATCCCTACATTCCTGAAGGTACGGCGATTTACGAAGAGGCGAAGGCCAAAGAGTACCTGCTCAAGACCTCCGATGGTGCGGTCGCTCGTTTGGAGCATGGCGAGCCGGTGGGCACGGTGGACTTCACCAATCCGGCGGCGAAGGCGTGGTGGAAGGATCACCTCAAAGCGCTGGTTGATGATGGCGCATCGGTCTTCAAACCCGACTACGGCGACCGCGTGGCGGAAGAAGCTGTCTTCGCTAATGGTAAGACCGGCAAAGAGATGCACAATCGCTTTATGTTTCTCTACACGGAAGCCGCTTTCGAGGCGGTCAAAGAGACGCGCGGCGACAATATTGTCTGGCGGCGCTCAGGCTACATCGGCAGCCAGCGTTATCCTGGCACGTGGGCCGGCGATACGCAGGTGACGTGGCAGGGGATGCGCGGTGCGTTACGCGGTGGGCTGTCGGCGGGCTTTGGCGGTGAAGCGTTTTGGAGTCACGACATCGGCGGTTTCGTTGGCTCTAAGCCCGATCCCGAGCTGTATATCCGCTGGGCGCAATTCGGGCTACTGTCACCGTTCAGCCGCTTCCACGGAACCACGCCCCGTGAGCCGTGGGAATACGGCGACCAGGCACTCGACATCGTCCGCCATTATGCTCAACTACGTTATGCGTTGATGCCCTATCTCCTCGCGGCAGCACACGAGAGCATGGTCTCGGGCCTGCCGATGCTGCGCCACCTGCAGATCGAATTTCCCAACGAGCCGAACGTGGATACCATCGACGATCAGTACATGCTCGGGCCGGACTTGCTTGTTGCGCCGATCCTCACGCCGGATACAACCTCGCGCTATGTCTACTTCCCAGCAGGCCGCTGGTGGGCACTGGAGGACGTCTCCTGCGTCGTGGATGGGCCACGCTTCGTCGAGGTTACTGCGCCGCTGGAGTGCATCCCGATCTTTGTGCGAGCCGGAGCGGTGATTCCGCGTTACATCCACGAACCGCAGCATCTCAAAGCGCCTGCTGCACCCGAGGATCTGGAGCTTTTCATCTATCCTGGGCCGAGTCAGAAATCGCTGCGCATTGCCGAAAATGGCTTTGACATTCAGATCGACTATACCGCCACGCCAGAGCGACGCATGTTGACCATCAACCCGGTCCCACTCATGTTCACCGTCTGGCTGATGGACACCCGCGCTGCAAAGGTCCAGAGTGTGCCCGACGCTCTTACAACCTGGGAAGTCTTTGAGCATGAAACAATGATCAACCTCTCCGCCGATGCTGGTTTTGAAGTTTCATTCTGGTGATATAATGTATATGTGATGGCTGCTCTTGGAGCCGCACATATTCGCTGCTGTTGAGTCATTGGGAAAAGAAGCCAATTCCTGGTATACTACAAGTGCTGGGCTATTCTCGGAGCGCACGCTTTTGTCTGACCGAGAAATTTTGGAATGCGGAACAAGCGGTAGCTACTGAACGCTACTTCATCTTGGCTATGTGCCGTCGTGGCGCAGAAGCCTATGGACTAATATGTAGGGAGGCTTAGGGCATGGTCAAAGTTCTTTATGTTGAAGATGAGCCATTGCAGCGGGAGTTAGTGAATCAACTGCTTCAGTTAGCAGGCATCGAAATTCAGTTGGCGGAAAATGGTCTTGAAGGTGTAGAAAAGGCTAAGGAATGGATACCGGATGTTGTGCTGATGGATATCCGTATGCCAGGGCTGAACGGATTCGAAACTATCGAGAAGATTCGCGAGATTCCCGAAATTGCCGACACGCCTGTGGTGGTTCTTTCAGCCTGGGCCACTTCACAACATACCGCGCGTGCCAAAGCTCTAGAGGTAGAATGGTACATCACCAAGCCATTCAACCTGGATGACCTGGTCAACACTGTCATGGATGCGTATGCATCCCGTTCTTGACTGTATATTGTTGGGTAATTGGATTTGTTATGTTGATTCGGGGAGTCACCGATGAACATGACCGATGTTGCAGGTCGGGTATTCCCTACCGGATGGGGAGCGGTTTGCTCCCCGTTCGTGTTGTAAATCTACCGCTCCCTTGAGTGTTGTAGATGTCCCCGCCAGCTTGTGCCAGATACCGCCGTCTGTTACAAGCGAGAATTGGGTGACTTCAAGACTATCTTGCTGTATTGACTCAAAAGACATAATCGATGCGTGTAACCATCGAAGATATCTGTAATGGAAGATGAAAATAGGGCGGCTTCACAACTTGCCGAAGAATTGAGACTGCTGCGACAGCAACTTGCTTCGCGTGCGGAAGATGACATGCTGTACGCCAATCTTTTTGAAGATATGCCCCTCTCCCTCTGGGAGGAGGATTTGTCTGGGGTCAAACCCATCATCGATGCGTTACGCGAACGCGGTGTGCAAGATTTTCCTACTTACTTTGATGCCCATCCCGATGTCCTCCAACAGTGCGTAGACCAGATCAAAATTCTGAATGTCAACCAGACTGTACTGGACAAGCACGGCGCTTGGGACAAAGAGGAGTTCCTTACTGCTTGGAATAAGAAGGCCGATCCTGCGATTCTTGAAATGTTGAAACACCAGGTGATCTTTGTTACACAACCCTCTTCGCGTATGTATGACCTTAACGCATCCTGGAAAACCCCGCCTGTGAAAATGTACGTCATGCCAAAGTTCCTCGTCTCTTCTTCGGATCTTGATGCAACCTGGAGCAAAGTTATTCTTGCTATCATCGACATGACGGCGCAAGTCGAAGCGCAGCAGGCATTGGCTGAACGCGATGCGCAGTTGCAACTGATTTTCGACTATGCCTATGATGGGGTTAGCCTTCATGAAGAGTTTCCCGGTGTAACGGAGCGCCGCTTAATCGGTTGCAATGATCGTTATGCCGAGATGGCTGGGCGCTCCAAAGAGGAATTGTTGTCCATCGGCAATACTATGTTGGTGCAGAAAGAGGTTGAATCGGGCGTCGATTCAAGAGTCCATCTCCTGACGGATCACGACCGCGAGGCTTACCAGGGCCTCTTCTCGTGGATACGCCCCGATGGCAAAGAGAATGTGATCGAATACACGGCCGGCAGAATCATTATGGATGGACGGATTATGGTGGTTGGGCTGGATCGCGACATCACTGAGCGCCTCCAAACGCAGAAGATGTTGAAAATGTACTCCGAATACCTGGAAACGATGGTTGTCGAGCGCGCCGGTGAATTGCGCGCACAATACCGGCAACTCGACGCTATCTTGAGCAGCACCGTCGACGGCATTGTTGTGACCGACGCTGCAGGACATATCGTGCGGGTCAACCGCGTCGCTGAAGCGTGGTTGACCGAAACGCTTTACCCCAAAGATGCACAAGAGTTGGAAAAAACGATCACGCGTTTGGCGCAGCAAGCGATTGTTGAGAAAAACCGCGTAGCAGCCGAGATCCTTGAATTGCCAGGCCTTGATCTGGAGCTGAATGCCGCACCGGTAGAGAGCGATGATACGGACTGTTATACCACAGCAGTTGTCAATATCCACGACATCAGCCATCTCAAGGTTATGGAGCGGATGAAAACGAGTTTTGTGGCGAACGTCTCGCACGAGCTTCGTACACCTATCACTACCATAAAACTATGTGCGCATTTGATCGAACAGCAGCCGGATCAGCTTGACAAGTATTTACCTCTGCTAGTTGCCGCCGCAGACCAGCAAGCTCAGTTGGCACAGGATATTGTCGTTCTATCCCGCCTGGATGCTGGCCGTATCGATTTGCAGCGGCGTCCAGCGCTCCTGAACGAACTGGTGGAAAGCAGCTTCGGTCACTACCGTTCACGTGCCCGCCAGCAGGATATCTCGCTACGCTTTGAGCCTCTTGAGTCCGACATTCTGCTCTATGTTGACCCAAATCACGTTGAGCAGTTGTTCAGCCGCTTGTTAGAGAACGCGCTGGCTTACACGCCGAAAGGGGGGGCAATCACTGTCAAGGCGCGCCGTGAGGCCATTGCCCAACGTACTGGCGTCGTGGTAACGGTGACCGACACGGGAATTGGCATCCCGGAAGCAGAAAAACCATTGATCTTCGAGCGGTTCTTTCGCGGAGAAAAGTCATCAACTCATCAGGCTAGTGGAACCGGCCTGGGTTTGGCAATTGTCAAAGCGGTTGTGGAACTTCACGGTGGGCAGGTCTCTGTGGAGAGCGTCGAAGGCATTGGCTCGACCTTCACTGTTTGGCTCCCTGCTTATAATCTCACGGAGGAACAAGGGATGCTCGGCGATACACAGATGGAGGGGTAGGGCGTGTTGCAATACACGGCTTATTTTGTGTTAGCACCTCTTGCCGCGATTATTTCTGTTGGTGCGCTGTTTTATGCGTGGCGTTATCGCGCTTCGCGAGATATGCCGATCCTGGCGTGGCTGATGTTTGCCATTTTGGGATGGTTGACCTGCAATATCTTCGAGGTGGCTGCCGCCACCGAGGAGGGAACCCTTTTGTGGGCCAAAATGGGCTATGTGTTCATCGTCAGCACGGCTCTCTCGTGGTTTAGGTTTGCTTTACACTACACCAGGTTGAACAAATGGCTCAAGGCCTCGCGTTTTGCTTGGTTTTGTATCATTCCCCTGATTACCGTTATCCTTGTGTTTACCAACGGACTGCACTATTTGGTCTGGAGGGCCTACACTTTTATTCCTGTGAACAACGTACTCGCCATTCGGATTTCGCGTTATGGACTATGGTTCTGGGTCAATGTTTTCTATGACTATATTCTGGTGTTTCTGGGGGCGAGCTTGGTTATCCGCCAATCTTTCAAGTCCTTTAATTTGTACCGGCATCAGTCAATCTGGTTGGTTGCCGGTGCGCTGATGCCACTTATCGGCAACGCGATTTACGTTTTTAAGCTTATTCCTGGTCTGGAACATGATTATACATCGGTTATGTTTGCAATGGCGGGTATTACCATTGTCATCGGTATGACCCGTCATCAATTGCTCGATTTGCAGCCTATTGCGCGTGATGTGGTCATCGATAGTATGAGTGATGCGATGTTCACCCTGGACAACCAGAGTCGTATCGTGGACGTGAATCCGGCAGCGCTAGTGATGATGGGTGTGGAGGCCGATGTTCTTCTCGGGCAGAATGCCGTGCAGGCATTTGCCTCTTGGCATGGTATGATTGAACAGTTCGAAAACGCACTCGAAGTTCAAACGGATATCGTGGCAGAATACAGTCAACAGGAGCGACATTTTGACTTACGTATTTACCCGCTCCGTGACCCTCGAGGAGACATCACTGGGCGTATCATCGTTGTGCGGGACATCACAGATCGTAAGGTCACCGAGGTCGCACTGCGTGAACGCACCATCGAACTGGAGGCTTTGAATGAGCAGTTGGATGCCTTTGCGCATACTGTGGCTCACGATATTAAAGACCCATTGACTGGTGTTGTTTCGCTTAGCTCGCTGATTACGGAGTATTTCGAAGATTTGAAGCCCGACACAATCAAGGAATACCTGGATTCAATTACCCAGAAT
>JAFGSL010000406.1 GCA_016934645.1 Anaerolineae bacterium | reverse complement strand
GAAGCCCCACCGGTCATTTCGAAATTCAGCGTGTCGTCATTAAATTTTGCTGCCAGGTAAAGCCGGGCCACGGCTTCAACGCTGGTGACATTGCTGGTGCGCCCGCCTGAACTGAAAGAAGAGGCCGACAGGTAACGCCCAGACCCAGTGTCCAGGTCAACGGTAGCATATTGCCCATCCGGAGCGCCGGCAGCGTAAGAAGGGTTAACAAAGTTACCTGTACCTATGGTAGTGGGCCAGACGTAATAGACGCAGCCGCCTGTTGCTGTGCCGTCACCAGGGAGTTGGTTGATCAGATCTATCTTGAAGGTTACCGTTTCACCTACTACAGCGGGGTCAGGAGTTACCAGACTTTTCTGCACCTCAAGGGTTGGCCCAAAGCCGAAGTCGGCGTCGTCGTAATTCTGTCCAGCGGAGAGGGTCACAGCGTAATAGCCGGCTGTGGTAAGCGTGTAGCCGGTGGGTAGATCGCTATCCATCGCATCCACCTTGACGATGTAATCGCCAGCGGATAACCCGGTGAAGTCGTAATTGGAGGTTCCAGTGCCGGAGGTGTCCTGATCCATCAACCAGACATCATTGATATCTAGTTTGCCATCACCATTCTTATCGTAATAAAGCGAAACCTTGATCCCGCTAATGCCAAGTTCACCGGTCGTCTGGAGACCGTCACGGAGAACGGTGTCCGCCCAGACGCGGTCACCGATGGTCCCGGTGCCCTCCACCATCGTAATCACGCAGGCGCGGTCGAAGGGCGCTGCATCGCCAAAGCTGGCCTCGGCGCAGTTCTCGACGAAGGGAGAGCCGATGTACCCCGATGAGGGAATCACGGCCCGGTAGCGCACGTTGCCACTGTTGTTGCCGCTGTTGCTGTCATCAAGTGGCTCATTCAGCCACCACTGGATGATCAACCGGTCTGCTTCGGAGGTGCTGGTGTAGTTCCCAGGATCGGTTGTCGTCCAGGTAGCACCTCCGTCGGTAGAGAAGTATATGGTGACACTGTTACCTGAGGGAATGCTGTTGGTGGATTCCGGGACCGAATCTCCGGCGCTGCCTGCAACGTACTGCAAGCCGAGTGGTACAGTGTCGCTGATCATCAGGCCAGCGTTGACACCGACCCCACCCGCCGTCAGCGTCAATCCTGCGGGCACGTCCGGCGAGTTGTTGACAAACGGGATCGTGTAAGTAAATGCTGTGCCGGTGGCCTGCGTTCCAGGACCGCTCTTGGTAATATCCACTTCCGGCTCATAGCTCATCAGCGCGGGCACTCCTGTACCATAGTCACCGTTGAACTTTTCGTTGTCAAAGCCGGAGGCGACTTCCTGGTAGGGCGTAATGGGTACTGTACAGGCGCCACCAAGTGCGAGGAATTCGTAGAACACCTCGCCGCGTACATCGGTATTGTCAGGGGGGAGATTGCTGAAGTAAAGGTTGTTGTAGATGGGGATAATCATATCCGGATTGCCTGCACCACGGGTCACCGTTAGCACACCAGTCACACCCACCAGCCGGAAACAGGATGGATCGTAGGCCGGATCGCCAAAGGGCTGAACCCATGCGTTGTAGTCTGGCACGCCATCCCCATCGTTGTCGAAACCCTGGTTGATGTTGCCCAAGCGGTAGAGGATACCGTTGGTGGTCACCGTTTGGCCGGGGTAAACAGTGCTGGTGTCGGTGTTGAACCACTCACCCGCAGGATTTCCGTTAGGCTTGATCTTGTTCGCCATCGCGGAGATCTCGTTGCGCATGGTCATCGTGTGGGATTTGTTATCGTAAGCTGCCCCGCCATTGCCACTTACCCACATATCAAAGTTAAGTGAGAGATCATCATCTGGTTTGACCGAAACACCCCAGGTAGTAATCGTGCTACCATCGGAATTATCGATGGCGTAGTGCGGATACTCGAACGACCAGTATTGATAGGTACAGGTGTTTGCAGGTACACTGCCAATAAAGCGCGTTCCATCAGCCGTCCCACCTAAGTGTTCAAAGGCATACGTGCCACGGTAGGTCAACTCGTAGGATGTTCCTACGGCAACCGTCGGATCGGTCTTAGCCGGGTAGATTCCAGGTGTACCAGCAGTATAATCGCCAATATAGGCGGTAACACCACTGATTGCCGACGTGGTGGTATTACAAATCTTCGCAATCACCGTAGCGACTTTCGGCGCGTAGGTCGAAGGCGAGAGCGCGTTCGAATCGACCACCAGGTTCGGCGCGGCGATGATGGTCAGTGTTAATCCCCCTGCCGTGGCAGCAGGTTGTGCCGGGACAAACACCGTGAGTCCGCTCAATATAAGCGCGAGCACAAGAACAACATTCAAAGCTTTGACAATTGCAGTTCGATTTTTCATCACTTCACTTCACTCCTCTCCTCTTTACCGATTATGTAGCACTGCATAGCAGTCACCGGAAAAACATAATACCAATCATTCACTATACAGTATATCCTACGACCCAACTTCCAACATTTGTGTTTTGTCGCAGATACGTGGCAACTTTGTTAGTGGAACAAGGTGCTCCAACATTTGTGTTAGTTGACTCAGGTCAAGCACCGGTATCTCCTGTGTGGTATGGATCGTCAGTACGCTTTGCAGGTTATGTAGCTCAAACACCGGAACGCCCACCAGACGTGCAGATAGGGTGTGCAGCAACGATTCATCAACTGCATCGCGTTCGACAATCAGCGCATCCGGCCCTAACGCGACTGCCCGTTCCACCATACCTGAACGCTCCCGCAACTGCGTCACCATCAGGCTGGATGTGCTCCGCAACGTTGCAGCGATTGCATCCAGGTACAGTGAATGTCCACAAATGACAACATGTGAATGAAGACGCATCAAGCCTCTTACTATCAAAAGTTAATTGGAATCTAACCTAACCATTCTCAGTATAACCAAATTTTGCTCTGGTGTCACTGTCATTTAACGACAAAAAACGACAGTCCCTAGTTTACAGCTTCGAGGGGATCGCCAGATCCCCGGCTATGTGCAGGCATCGGGGATCTGGTCGAAAAAAGACTCAGTAGATCGAAAATCTGTTCGTAGTAACCGCTTTTGCGGTCTTTGGACGACTAAAGTCGTTACTACGAACGTAAAAATCACATCTACTGAGACTTTTGTAGTCTAGCAGCTTGTCGGAGAGATTTAGAAACCCGGTTTTTAGGCCCAAAAATGCACATTTTTGCGGCAAAACACCTCGATAGACGATCAAAAAACCGGGTTTCTGGATCGCGAGTCGTTCTCTCCGACAGACTGCTAGCTCTTGCTTAAATTTCGATCTACTGAGTCTCTGCGTCGATGTGCGTGCACGATCACCAGTCCCAGCAGTGTCGCCAACACGAGCGTCAGCGGCATTGTAACATGATGTGCGGAAATATTGTGCAATCCCACCGCCGCCGGTGCGCTGGCGATGGTACTGCCCACCGGCCCGTGGAACGTGCTCACGCCTCGCATGTCAATGTCTTCCAGCTTGTAGTAGTAGGTGATGCCGGGTATCACGCCGGTATCAAGCCACTCATAATAGCCACCGAGAACCATGCCAGGATTCTGCGGTGGGATCAGCGTGGCGTTCAGCAGCGCGTATGGCCCTGTCGACGATGCACTGCGGTAGAGGTTGAAGCCCACGTTGTCCAGTTCTGAGGCGGTTTCCCAGGTGACGAGGATGGCGTTATCCTGTGGGATAGCGTCGAAGGAGGCCAGATCTACCGCCGTGGGCGTGTTCTCGGATAATGAGAAGGGCGAGTATTCGTCCACATCCGTCACCTGCACCCATTGCGCATCCCCACTCCCGCCCGTGCTTGTCGTGCCCGTTTCCCGGGCCCACGCGCTGCCGCTCCAGTGCCAGACCTGCAGGTCAGCCAGTGTCTCGCCGTTGCGCTCCGCTTCGGTGAAGTAGAAATGCACTGTGGCAGCCTGTGGGTAGGCAGGATCGATCTCGAAGCAACGCTCGACGCCAAGCGTGGCGCCGGAACAGAATTGGTTGCCGCCGATCGTGACCGTCGTATCGCCCATAGCGGTCGAGTCAGGGTCGATCTCGACACCATAGTACCTATCGGTACTGATGTTCAAAAAGATCGTGTTGTCGGTGCCGACGTTGTGCGTCTGGCGCAGGGCGCCGTTGTTGGTCACCGTGCCAGCGACCGCAAAGCCAGGGCCGGCATCCAGGATAGTGCCCGCGTTAATGGTCAGATTGTAGAAAGTCGTGCTGTTGCCGGCGTAAGCCCACGGCCCGACACCATCAAAAACGACCGTACCGTCGTTATGGCTGAAAGTCCCCGCGTTGTGCGTGAAGTTGCCGGCGAGGGTCAGGGTTCCGGCTGGCGCGACAACGTTACCAGCGGTGATGGCCAGAGCGCCATTCAAGCGGATGTCGTCCCGGATCACCAGGTTCACATCCTTGTTCAGGGCTACGGATTCAGCGTAGGTTTCCTCCGCACCGGCGCTGAGATTCTCAACATAGACGGTCTGCCCAACAGTGGCTGCATCAATACCACTTTGAATGGCATCAAAACGGTTGACGTCCCATCCCAACGTGCTGGTCGTGTAATCGTCATCCACATACACGTTGACGAAATCTAACAGCACCAACACCGGGTCGTGGTCCGAAGCGCGATAAGCGTCTGGGGCATAAAGCGTCGTCAGTTGGTTCGCCGTTTTGTAGTTGGTGTTGTAGTCCAGTGCGATTGGTTCATCGGCGTTGATGTGCCATTCCTGCACATCCGCCACCCAGGGCGCTAGACTGTTGCTGGCAAGTGCGTGGTCGAGATAACCGGATTGGTTATCGTAAACATAAGAGTAGGCTCCCGCGCCGGTAAAGGTGTTGAGCATATCCACGTAACCGGCCCCCTTGATCGCTGTAATTGGGTCTTCCATTGCATAAGCATTGAGGTCACCAATGATAACAACATCGGCATCGCCGTTAGCGCCGGAAGCATTGGGAATGACGGTGGCGTTGATCCAGGTTGTGAGGGCATTGGCCTGATCGACGCGCGTTGCATTGTAACAACCCTGCCCATCACCCTGATCTGCGTCATCCCCTGTGGCCCCAGAGCACCCTTTGGATTTGAAGTGGTTGACGATGACGGTGAATCGTTGGCTGGTTTGTTGGAACGTCTGGGCTATGGGCGGGCGGCTGAAAACGGCATCGGTGTTCGTCAACTCACTGCCGACCAGACTGACGCGCCCCGGCTTGTAAATCAGCGCTACCTTGATTTCATCAGTTCCCAGGACGCCTGTGTCGACGTACGCGTAGGTTCCCGCAGCGGTTGCGGTGTTCAACCCGTCGACCAGATCCTGCAAGGCGGCATCAGTACTGTGGTTTTCTATTTCCATAAGGCCGACGACATCGGCATCCAGACTGGTGATAGCGCTGATGATCTTGGCGCGCTGCCGGTCGAATTCAGTCTGATCCTCCGCTCCCCGGCTGCCAAATGTGACGAAATAGTTGAGCACGTTGAAGCTGGCGACCCGCACCTGGCTGCTGTCCGAAGTCGTCACAGCGGGACGAGGGTTGTCGTGAACAAAATTGGGCGCGCCAACAGGATGGAGGCGGTAGTTGTCGGTTCCAGTATAGCCCGACCAACTGTATGACACAACGCCGACGAGGTTGGATACGGTATCGCCGCTGCGCAAGGTGTTCGACGCGGTCAAACCGGGGGCAGGATGGTCGATGGGGTCAACGTTTTGCGAGAGATTGTCGTCGTCCAGGATGATCCGGTTGAGGTCATTTTGAGCTTGCAAGGCGACCGCCGCGGCGCCCGGCGCGACGACATTGGTCGGCGTATCCAGACGCGCGCCGGATGAAAGAACAACTTCTCCATAGCGGCCCAATTGATAATTTCCGGACACGTACAGGGTTTGCGGGAATGTTACCAGCATCCCTTCGTATTTTTCCAGGTCGGCAGCATCGGTAAAAGGCAGCGTGACGTCAGGCGTAGATGGGGTAGTGCCGCTATCGCACACTTCAATCGCGCTGATGCCGTTCATCTCTGTCAAGTTGTAGTATTCAGTCACATTCCCGAGAACGCGGACGACATCGCCCACATCGACATCAACACCGAAACCGTTGTCATAGACAAAGATACCCTCAGAAGTGTTGGCGTCGCCGTCCATGTCAGCGCTTTCCTCTTGCACGAAAAAACCGCTCAACTCCGTCGTCGTGTTTTGGAAATCGCCGACCACGATGCCTTCGATAACCACTCCGGAGGTTCCAGCCATAGGACTGGATGCGCCGCTGCCCTGAATGGCGTGGATAGCTGTTTCTGTGCCATCGCCGCAGATGCCGATGTCCCCCCCAGATCCACAAACATTGGCAGCCCCAGGTGTCGGAGTGGCTTGATCGTAACTGCTGGTATTGCGCCCGCCGCCCGTCCCATTGGGACAGCGTTGGTTGGAATGGTTCTCTGAATCTCCTTGCCCATCTTCGTTAACCTGAGTCTCACCTGTGTTCAACAGCACCAGCAACCCTGCATCATCGGTGTCACTCGTATCGTAAACCAGCGCATCCACCAGGTCTGCCGTGGTGACAGCAGTTCCGTTGGGAAAATCACCCGCATCGGCTTGATAAAGTGCCACCGCATCTGCTCCATTCTGGATCAAATCCTGGTTTGGCGTGACGTCCCAATCACAGTTCGCCACGTTGGCGCTGTCGCCACAAATGACAAAGTAACCGCTGCTATTTGTGCTACGACCATCCAGATCAAACGCGCTATAAGAGACATCCCCATTGCCATTGAATAATACGATTACAAGGCCCGTCAAAGATGTATTACCCGTCCCGCCGTCGTAGAGTTCGATAAACTCAGCAACATCGGCGTCGGGTGTGTCAGCATCCACTTCATTGATCAGCACGGCCGGTGCGCCTGAAGCGACGACGGTGAAGCTCCAACTGTAATCCGCGGCCATCGTGTCCGGCGGATCATCCGTGTCCTGGTCGGTAATCTGCGCCGCGTAAAGTGTGACCGTGCAGCTTTCCCCGTTCGCGAAGTCGCTGTCGGGGTTAAGCGTGAACGTCGTTGGCCCTCCGGTGACGGCAGCGGTATGTGCCCCGCTGCTGGCGCAACTGATGAGATACCACGAACCAGCGACGTTGACCGCTTCGCTGAAGGTTACGCTGATATCAGCGTCCACGGCGACACCCGTTACACCACTGGCGGGGGTGGTGGTCGAAACGGCAGGGGCAGCCTCACCAGTATAATCTGTCATCTCGAAATCATCCACCATCAGACGTTCACCGGCCGTGCGGCGAATTTGGATGAGGATGTCATCCGTATCACCGGCACCATTGCTGGTATTGATTACGCCGGAAACCTGTCTCCAATCGCTGGATCCCAGCCAGGTGTTGTTGATGGTCTGTACTGTTGTCCAACTGGTACCGTTGTCGATACTATACTCAACCACATAGTTTGGGTCAGGACTACTTTCCCAACGGCGTACCCAGACGGAGAAGGTTCCCACGCCTCCGGTGGTGATTTTGGCTTGCCAAAGCGAGCCAGTGGCATTTTGGAGCCGCCAAGCGTAGTCGCCGCTGTGGGTGCCGGAATAACCATCTTGTGCGACCGAAGTTTGCCGAAGCGCGAGTTCGCCTCTGAAAGTTACTTCTGGGTGGGTGGCATCAGCATATGTGTGAGTAGCATAAGAGGTACAACCTGACCCGCCACATGTCCAGTTACTTGCGACGTCAAAACCCTCAGTATAAGTTGCGGCAATTACTACCCGTGGGTTAACAAAGGCGTTGAGGGAAGGCGCAACCGCCAATACTATCACAACACACAGCAACCTTAACCACAACCTTGATGTCATGAGCAACTCCTTTAGAAATAGAACTTGTAGGCGCAGATCATATACCGCGTCTGGGTTTAGCGAATTTACATTTTTCGGCGTTTGTGGACGAGTTTTAATCCGAACAAAGTAAGAACAGTCGCCCCAAAGCTGAGAAGCCCCGACATACCCCATGCGCGGAAACCTCTCACCACAAGCGTGTTTGGCGCAGAGGGCAGAGCGACACTGATTGGGCCGTGGAACGTAGACACACCTTCGGCATCCAGGTCTTCCAATTGGTAGTAGTAGGCGACTCCGGGCAGTACATCCGTATCGAGCCATTCGTAAATTCCGCCGATGACCTGGCCGGGGAACTGGGGCGGAATGAGCGCATCATTCAACCGTGTGAAAGGCCCAGCCGCCGCCTCGCTGCGGTAGAGGTTGAAGCCCACGTTAGCCATCTCCGAGGCGGTTTCCCAGGTGATGAGGATGGCGTTGTCCTGCGGGATCGCGGTGAAGGAGGCAAGAGTAACGGCGGTCGGGTTGCTGCTGCCCGCGCCAAATTCCCCACCAGAGAGCGCCCCCAGGCCAGGCGTGGATGAGGAGGTGAAGGTGAATTCCAGATAGCCACCGGTACCCGTTGTGTTCGAAATTGCCCCGGT
The DNA here is from genome assembly GCA_016934645.1 of Anaerolineae bacterium. The sequence goes on along the minus strand of JAFGSL010000406.1, from coordinate 12,969 downwards.
AGCTTCTGTCCAGCCGGTGCCAGAATCGTACCAGTACAGTTTGTTGCTGGCTTCGTTTTCATCAGTGTAGTAATGGAAACGCACCGTGAGCGCATCCACGTTGGTTGTGCTACTCAAATGGAGATCATAGTACGTGTTGCCGGAATCCGCGTTTCCGCTTTGTGGATTCCGGTCGTAACGGGCCAGGGTGAGCACCGGTTCGCCGCGTCCCTCTTTGCGCGCCCAGAGATTGACCTGCGCCTGCCCGGACTGATCCTCCGTGTACGGTCCAATGGTCGCCAGGAAGGTGACGCGAGCCAGGACAGTCGCCTGATACCCTACAAAAACGGTCGTTTCACCGCTGTAGACCGTCCCACTCGGCGCGGTGATCCTGGCGCGGATGACGACGGTGCTCTGTCCCGACGCGGGCGCGTTGTAGGTGACGGACCCCACACCACTGCTGTTGGTCGTCGCCGTAGCGGCCCCCAGGGATCCGTCGCCGCTGACGATCTCAAAGTCAACAGTAACGCCGGTGGGCAGGGTCTGCCCGGTGACATCGGTGACGGTCGCATCAATCGTGGTACTCGCGCTGTTGGCGAGGCTGGCGTCACTGCTCGTTGCGCTGACACTGACCGCTGGCAGGCTTGCGACGATGTCGGTCGTGTTGGGGTTGTCGAACGCGGGGACAAGAACGGCGGCGGTCAATGCGGGTAGGCCGGTAACGGTGAGGCTGCCACTGCTGATGGTGTAATCAGCGCTGTTGGCAAGCACGTTTTCCAGCACCGTCCCGTTCGGGCAAGGCGTTGAGACGCCGCTCAGGTCGAGGGTGACGTCGTGCGCGGACGTATCGCGATTGAAGATGGCGATAGCGCAGGTGGGAGAACTCGTACCGGTGCTGTCGGTGCGCGCGTAGGCGTAGACTTCATCCGTATCGTCCGCCAGCAATGTGGTCACGTCGCCGGTGCGAAGCACATCGTAGTTATTGCGGGTGAGGGCCAGGATGCGGTAGGTGTCGCGCAGGCCAGTATTGGGCAGTGCACTAGGCAGCGTGCCGCTCTCGTCGGGCCAGGGATACGGCGCGCGGTTGTAGGGATCGTCCTGGACGACGCTGCCTACCTCCTTACCCGCGCCCCACGTTCCATAACCGCCATAATCCTGTGCGCCCAGTCCCACCTCGTCGCCATAGTAGATGGTGGGCGCGCCTGGATAGGTGAATTGCAATGCTGCCATTAGCTGCATCTTGGCGATAGCCTGGGCGAGATTGTCGGATTGCTCCCGCAGTACGAAGAGGGCGCGGTTCGTGTCGTGCGAGTCCATCAGGTTCATCATTGCATACCAGGCTTCGGCGGGATAGTCTTCGCGGATGGAGTTGAGGACATAATCGAACTCCGTGGGCGAGAGCGCAACCATCGTCTGGTCGCCATTGTTATCGTTGTCGGTCCACGTCGAGTCGATGAGGAAGCCGAGGACGGCCTTGCGGTAGCGGTAGTTCATCGTCGCGTCGATTTGGTCGCCCAATAGCCAGGGTGTGGCCTCGTACCACACCTCGGAGTAAAGTGGGCCATCCAGGTCGTCGTCATCCTTGACCCGCGCGCGGAAATCCTGCCAGAAGGTATGGCTGACCTCGTCCGCCACGTCGAAGCGCCAGCCGTCGGCGCCCAGACCAGTCCAGTATTGGATGACGTGGTTGGCGGGGGTGTTGTCGTTATCGTGATCGAAGACCAGATTCTTGACGGCATCATTCTCATTCAACAACGGCAATGTATCGTAGCCCCACCAGGAATCGTATAGCTGGTCGGTGCGCCCGGTACATGGACCTGTACCGGCGTTGAACGTGTAGAGGCCGTTATATGCGGAGGATTCTGTCTCGCATGCGCCAGTCGTGTTCGCCGTGGTCGAGGCGTTGCCGGCGGCATCCCAACGGTTGTAACGGTCGAAGTAGCGCGAATCCGATCCCGTATGGTTGAAGACGCCATCGAGGATGATCTTGATGCCGCGATTCTCGGCTTCGGTCGCCAGCGTCTGGAAGAGAGCGTTGTCGCCATAGCGCGGGTTGATTCTGAGATAATCGCTCGTGTCGTAACCGTGGTTGGAAGGTGAGGCGAAGATGGGGTTGAAGTAGATCGCCGTCACGCCTTGCGCTTTGAGATAGTCCAGCTCATCCATCACGCCCTGCAGGTCGCCGCCGAAGAAATCCGCGCTCCAGTGTTGGTAATAGGCGCCGCCAGCGTCGCGCGGGTCGTCTACGGCCTCGTTCCACGTATCGTGGATGTGCTGCGCCGTACCGTAGACGTCCGTGTAAGGCCAATCGTCCTCGTTGTCGGGATCGCCGTTGCGGAAGCGGTCGGGCATAATTTGGTAGATGACGGCGTTTTGCGCCCAGTCGTCCAGGTGGTCGGTGTAAGCAGATTGGTCATAGACTGTGATGGTGAATGAGTTGTTATAGTATTGACTGGCCGTGCCATCGTCCACCATCATGCCGGTACCGTTCTCGTAGCGATCCTCGTGGTCGTAGCTATTGTGAGCATAGTCGTCGATGTACCAATCCACGTCGGTGCCGTCAGTGAGCCGGAACTTGTAGTAGAGCGTTCGCATTGTGGAATTGACCGGTGTAAATGCAAACTCGTAATAATCGTAAGTTGTATCGCTGGATGAAGGGGCAGTTTCTACTTGCCAGCGTGTTCCATCGACTGTTCCGTCATCATCATCGCCTGTATGGACATTGTAGAGCACCAATGCCGCGTTGTCCAGATCCCCTTTGGCGACACGTAGGTGAAAGGTAATTGCTTGACCGGCGGGCACTGCACCGAACGGTGTGCGGTAAGAAGCAGTACGAGTGTCATGGTAGACCTCGTTCCACCAAATGTCGTTATCATCCGGCGAAGCGCCACCGCTAGCTTGTGAGGACCGTGTGCCACTGTTGGTCTGCTCACGGTCATCTGTGAGGTTGTTGTCATAATCATTGTTGTAGGCATAAATGCGGAAGTAGAATTGGCTACCCGGGTTGATGGTGGTATCAGAGCAGTACACATCGCCACTCGACAGGCTCATCTGCACTTCAGTTCCACCACCGCCATCCACCGTGGCCTTGGTCGTACTCCACTGCAAGTACATTCCCTGTCCGCCAGAACCGGTCGCGTCGTCATAAACGCCAGAATCGTTATCCTGACTGTTAGTGTCGTTGTCGAACACCCGCGCACAGACGCTGTCCGTCTGAGTCACGTTCCAGTCGATATCGGAGAATTGCGGTCCGGTGATATCGTCATCCATGACGGTGTAAGACCAATCGGAGCCATCAAATTCACCACTAACAACTGGCTGGCCCAGTGGATTGGATGTTCCTCCCGATGCTACAAGGTAAACGTAGTTCGAATTATCATACAGTTGCAATCTGTAATAGACGGTCGTCCCGGTTGGATGTGCCGGGATAGTGCCGCGCCAGAGATCGTAGGTGTGGCTGGCCTGGCTGTGAAAAAAGCCCGTCCAATTTTTGTACCAGCTCATTGCCAGCCATTGAGTCGATGTCCCATACGCTTTTATGTAGGCCCCATCCAATTCATATTGGCTGGTCATCAGCGTCAAGTTAACCTGGGTGTCGTCATAGATGACGCCATCTGGATGCACATCACGGAAGGTGTAACTTTCATCAGGTACAAATTCTTGGGTGGGATCGTACCCAGAGGCATTGTGATAAAGCTCATCCCACTGAATATTGCCATCGTTGCTACCGGCATATGCGAGGGGTGTGCTTAAGTAGAGGGGCAGCAGAGCAACCAACACAATCACAATCACAATTTGCCCGCGCCAGTATTTGCTTTGCATGGGAACCTCCCCGGTCTATGACTGCAGACCATCTGGATATAGAGGTGAAATACTCAATCTGTTTTGGTTCGACTTGTGTGCACTAGAATTATACTCGATTATAGTGCTCTTCTGCAAAGTACAAATCATAGATCAATCAAATCGTGCACTCTTGCCAAAGTTCGATGCCCACAATACAAAGCGGGCGACCATCGAAATGGTCGCCCGTTCTGTAAGTGCACAGTGCGTTACGGGTGTAACACGACCGGCAAATACACGCGATGATACGCCGTACTGGCTGTAGCCCACACCGGCCCGTGGAAGGCGTGGCCGCCATAGATATCAAAGTCCTCCAATTTGTAGAAGTAGATCGCGCCCGGGCGTACGTCGACATCGGGCCAGGTATAGACCGCGCCCAAGGCCATACCGGGGTTTTGCGGCGGGATGATCTCGGCATTCAGTTGTGTGTATGGCCCTTCCGTTGTCTCGCTGCGGTAGAGATTGAACCCGGCGTTATCCAGCTCCGACGCGGTTTCCCAGGCCACGAGGATGGCGTTATCCTGCGGGGCCGCGGCGAACGCGGCGAGGGTGACGGCAGTGGGATTGTCACCAAACAAGCCCCAATCAGAGAATTCCGTAACATCAGCAACAGTGATCGTATTCGCTACCGCATCGACCGTGCTCCCTTTATCTTCCCAGGCGCTGCCGGTCCAACGATACGCACTGATGGTAGTTTCATCCATTCCAGTGGGGAGGTCGGACTCATCGTAGTGAAGAACAAGTTGCGCGGTAAAACCGCTCATAGCACTGCTCACATTCCAGTTGAGTGCCAGAGACAAGCCACCGGGTGGTGCAGGATGGGATGAAGCGGACTTATCCATCGTCACGGTGACATTGCCCGCAGGGCCACTGCTGAAATCGATTTGAACACCGGTGCGGCCAAAAGTACGTGGGTCAGTGTCGCCACCTGCGAAGATGCGGTAGGATTGGGCCCCTGTAAGAGTGACTGCGCCCGATGTCACCAAAGCATAGGGTTGAGGCCCCTGCGGAACATTGTAAGCGGCGACTTTGACGGTGTAGTTGCCGGTTTGAGCCGGCGTATTGATGTCGACGCCGATAAGGTTGTTGATACGATCATAAGGTGTGACGTAGTCAGAGCCAACTACGCTAGCACGGATATTGAGATCATTTCCGGTCCACTGCCCCCATCCATAATTGTTGCCGGTCAATTTGTGATAATAAAAAGAATTGGTCGTATTATCGGTTTGATCGTCGGTCAAATCAGCCGCAGTGGATGATCCTTGCACAGAAACATAAAATCCTCCACTCGTGATTACAGGGCGAGAGGCCGATGGAATTTTCAATGAAGCCCATCCTGCCGCACTTACTCCAACCGTGATCGGCCCATATAGAAGCGTACCGGGATTTCCTCCCGTACCATCGTCATCATAGATCCGCACTTGATAATTAACAGGAGTAGAGGAAGGATAAGCTAAAAACACAGCTTCTTCCACAGATACTGGATAGGAAGTAGGGGTGAACCTGACAGCATACTGATTGGATGCGTTCACCGCCACAACATAGTAAGGATCCGTATCGTAGGTTAGAAATTCTGTGGCGCCTTGTTGGCTGGCATTGTTAGGATAATGGATCGTACCTAAGGCATCCGTAACATCCAGATCCAGGTCATTGACTAGCCCCCCGGCAGCCGCCAACGCACCGGGATAATCCGTCCAGGCCAGGGTTGTGCGAAACGGCTGCGTTGCACTCATAGAGAATGTGTCACTGTCATATTCTCCAGTTTGCAGACCCTCGGTGAAATCTACATAGTGCAATACACGTGGACTGGTGGGCAGCAGGCTTTCCTGTAGATTGACACGGCCCCAGCCTTCAACCTGATTAGGTCGAGTTGTCGGTTGTTCGGTGTAAGGTACAGCATATTGTCCCGGAGAAACCTCTGTCGCTCCGTTAACTAACGTGGCTTTCAACAGCGCCGAACTGGGCACCGCGATCCCTTCAATGTCGTTGTAAAAATCACGGATCAGAGCGACTGCACCGGCAGTGAGTGGTGTTGCCATGCTGGTGCCACCCATAAACTGGTAGTATTGGTTCTCACCGTCGCCCCAACCACTACTCACGTATGTTGCCTGAGATTTGGTCGAGAGAATGTTGGTGCCCGGTGCAACGATGTCCGGTTTGGTGCGCCCATCATCGGTAGGGCCACGGCTGGAGAAAGCCGCCATGCCATAGGTATCATCAGATAGCAAGTCACTAAGAATCGGATCAACCGGAAAATCGGCTGGCCAACAATTGCCCCATCCTGCCCCACCACCATTGCCGGAACATTGTACTTCGTCCCAAAGGTCGCCGGTATGTTCGGGATTGACGCCGCCGTAAGGGCGATCATTTTCCGTAGCGCCTACCGTGATGCAATTCTTGGCCGTACCCGGCGCTCCCATAGAATCCAGATCAACTACACCGTCGTTATCGGCGTCGATCCCACTGTTACCAGCAGAGAACAGAATGGTGTAGTCTTTATTGTTCCAAGAGTAGAGATCGGTATTATAGGCATCGACCGTATATTGTCCGCTCACCGAAGAGCCCCAGCTATTACTATGGATACGTGCGCCAGCAGCATAGGCCTGGGAAAATAGTGTGTTGAGATCATCGGGTAGCCCACCCAAACCACAATCACTGCTCATCACTGACTGGAACACCAGCCCGGCTTGCGGCGCTAGTCCAGCGTGAGAACCACTATAATCGGGTAGATCAGTGCTGCCTGACTGGCAGCCATTGCCTAAGATAGATCCGGCTACATGCGTGCCATGTCCTCCTTCTGCGCCGTACGTGGCATCATAACAGCTATCACTCCAATCGCCAGTGCGACCTAATGCATAGGCGGCCACTACACGGTTTGTGCCAGTACAACCAATGGGATCTCCACGAAAATCCTGATGCAGCGTTGCCAAACTGCCGGTATCCAGACCGGTGTCTGACACGGCAACGATCTGGCCCGCGCCGTAAAGTCCAAGATCATTCCATATCGTCTCAGCCGCCATAATGGCATCGGCGCGTGCCACATCGTTGAACAAGACCCGCTCGTAGAAAGGTTCGATCCACCTCACGCCAGGAATGTGCGCCAGGTCTTTGATGTGCGAAGCATCCGAGGTCAAACGGAAGAGAGCGCCCGTACTTTGCTGGGAGACTTCTTGTACGCTTGCTCCTACAGAACTTAAATGGCTGGCAAGCACCTCTGGAGCCTGATTCGGGAAAGTCTGCACGTTCAAATCTAAGTCCCCTTCAGTGCCCACCAAATCTGACGAGATTTTGAAAGCCGGTTCGTACAGCCCTATCCAGATCACCTCAGGTATGGCTGTAACGTGTTGCAAGACAGACGCGTCCATATACACGATGAAGGCAAAGTCGGGGATGTAATCGAACAAGATGCCCCCAGCGTTACGCACAGAGTCCTTCCATCCTTCTTGAACGGGGCCTTTGAATTGGACAATATAGTAATTGCCGCCTTCGGTTGAGGAAGTCATACGCAAATCGGACGATATGTCCAGTGCTTGGCCCACAGTTGGTACGAAACTCCCGGTACGCAGCCGAATCTGTGGGAATTCAGATTTTTGAGCCCCAAGTGCAGAAGCCGGTTGCGCCCACACATTGTTACCCACGCCGAGTGGAAGTAACGCTAAAAACAACCCCAATAACATCAAACTTCGAAATGCGACTGTCCTTTTCATCGTGGTTTCCTTTCCCTAAACTATCTTCACCTCTCAACACCCAAACCACTATTCTGTTACTCAGGAAGAACTACATCTCCTAATATTCATTATAAAACAAACTACAACTACCCGACATAAGAAATCAGTACTATTGACTGATCCGTGCGTATCAAACCAAACTATTTCGACTTCTCTGAAAGCGTATAGACGTTTAGAAAGTTGTGTTTGGATCAGTAACCCTCTACACCCAATCCTTTTTGCCGCGCGTAGACCTCCGCTGCCCGGCGATTTTCCAGTTGTAAGTTTTTCAGGATTTGGCCCATGTGATAGCGAATGGTACGCTCGCTCAGGTACAACTTTTGCCCAACCTCCTTATAGGTCAGGCCACGCGCCACCAGATCGAGAATCTCCAACTGGCGACCAGTTAACTCTGCAAATTCGGAAGCAATGTCGTTTCCCACAGGCTCAGTGGGGGCCTTGGTCTGGCGTGCAAATTCCACCAGTACCCTCGAAGCCAATCCAGGCGACAAGGTTACCTCATCTTGCATTACCTGTGTGAGTAACTCGAAGAAAGACTCACTCTGAAGGGCTTTGAGCAAGTAGCCGGATGCGCCCGCCTTGAGCGCAGTAAAAAGCGTGTCATCATCCACTGCTACGGTGAGCATCACGATTTTGACATCAGGCAGTTCAGCGTGGATGCGGCGGGTGGCTTCCAGACCATCGCACTCAGGCATATGGACGTCCATCAGGATCAGGTCGGGATGCGTGGTGCGAGCTAGGGCCTGGGCTTCTTCCCCGTTATGCGCTATTCCCACCACCTGCACGCCTCGGCTGTACAGCAAATTGCGCAAGCCATCCAAGAACAGGGTATGATCATCAGCCAACAAAACACGCCAATTCTGCCACGGCTTCTCATCAGGGACAACGGCAGGCGCTCCACACGGAACCTGGACAATCACCTGGGTTCCTGCCCCGGGCGTAGAACGTACCTCAAGGCTACCACTGACTGAAGCGGCGCGCTCGCGCATAATGTCGAGACCGAATCCCGTGCTGGTTTCGCCAGCCTGGATACTTTCTTCGGATGCCGCATCGGGAAAATGCGACGACGTGATGAAACCTATACCATCGTCCGCGATCATCACCTGGAGCTCGTCTGTGTGTAGGGTTACGGTGATCTGTGCAGTCTGTACACCTGCGTGCTTATGCACATTTGTGAGTGCCTCTTGAATAATACGCAATAACTGCGTCTCCACATGGGGAAGTAACGAAATCGTCTGGAGCGCGTTGGGCAGACTCAACTGAACGTTCAGACCGTATTGGGAAAGCATTGCCTGACGGTAGGCTTGCAATGCGGCGCCGAGGTCCATTGCAAGTGGCGCAGACTGTGAACGGATGCCCAGGATATAGGCACGCATGTCTGCCTGAACTTTTCTAGCCGCCTGGAGCACACGCGCCAACATTGCCTGGATCAAATCAGGTTCAGTGTCTTCCCGGTGTTCTTGAATGGCCTGTGTTTGGACGACAATATAACTCATAATTTGACCCAGGTCGTCGTGCAGGTCCTGGCCGATGCGCTCACGCTCTTCTAACACCGCTAAGCGCTGCCGTTGTGCCTCGGCCTCTTTTACTTCGGTTATATCGTAGGCAACTTCCAAACGTACGATCTGCCCGTTGGTCCAGCGAATGGCCTGGTTCTGGATGTGATACCAACAGCCGGTGCGGGTATTTTGGAACTCCCAGACGTAGGGGCCTGTAGGTTGTCCCGTTTCGTCTAACAGGTGACGGTTCGTGCAGAAAGCACACGGTCCGTCTTGGCCGGCCTGGACCACTTGCCAGCAAGTCTTGCCAACAACGTCTCCAAAGAGTTCACGCGCGTGCTGGTTGATAAAGAGAACTTCGTAGGTATCCATTGTGGCGACATAGATGAAGGCATTTATGCTGTTGACCACGATAGCAAAGCGTTCTTCACTCTCGCGCAGTGCTATAGTGTGTGCCGCAATTTCTTGCCCCAGCCGGGCATTCTGAGCGCGCAGATGCACCCATAGATAAACGCCAATGCCCACAATGAGCAGCGCCAGCAGTCCTCCCAGAAGTATGGCACTCTGGTGAAAGAATGGCACCTTTGACACCACCTCCCTTGGCAAGAAACCAGACGAGGTCAACTACATACCATTATACGCGGATGAGGCTAGATCGCAAAAGTGTTTTCGATGATTGCAACGAAACCATCTTTGTCCGTCGCTTAACCTATGTTACAATCACGCTAACGATGAAACCTGAAGCTTTGTTTTCGATCATTGCACGCAGGTTGGATGAATATTCCCAGCCACGCGCTCAGATTGTCGGCATCAACGGTGTGGATACTGCCGGTAAGACGTGCTTCGCCCAGGACTTCGCCGTCTTCCTGCAAACCCAGGGCCGCGACGCCATCCTCATCCACGGGGATGACTTCCACAACCCGCGCGCCATCCGTCGCCAGGGGACAGACCCTGTGCGCGGTTATATCGATCACGCTTTCAATCTACGTTTCCTGGAGCGTGAACTGCTCGCTCCGGCCCGGTGCGGCGAAGTGTTGGACAAGACCCTCGCACTCATTGACCTGGATACCGATATGTCGAATGCTATTCGCCGCTATACCATCCACCGCAATACCGTCGTCCTCGTAGAAGGTGTCTTGCTCTTTCGTCCGCCCATTGACGCTTATTTTGATCTGCGCATCTTCCTGCATATCCCCTTCAACGAAGTGCTGCGTCGCGCCGCCGCTCGTGATGTCCCTCATTACGGCGACGATTATCTGGAACGTTACGAGTTCCGTTACATCCCCGCCCAGCAGTGGTATCTTGAGACTCACCAACCGCACATCCGCAGTGATTTTGTGGTTGATAATACGGATTATGTGAATCCGCGCCTTATGCGGGGCTAGACTACAAAAGTCTCACGTGGCGCAGGATCAAGCAAGTGTCGATGTTTAGCAAAATCCTGCGAGATGTAGGTGTGTGCCTAGACTTTTGTAGTCTTTGTCAATCGGCAGTCTTCTGAAGGTTGTGCTATAATGAACTGAAAGCGTCCAATATTCGGACGTCCTAAAGGTTTATCTTCAAGGGGGTAACTGATGAGAATAACCATAACCCTAAACGGCACTCCCCGCGCCTTCGACATCGAGCCACGTGAGACGCTCTTCCACTTGTTGCGGCGTAGTGGCATCAAGAGCGTGAAATTCGGCAGCGAGGATGGCACTGATGGCTACAGTACTGTGCTGCTGAATGGCAAATTGTGCAGCAGCGTGGTGACGCTGGCGGCGCAGGCCGACGGCGCGACCGTGTTGACCGTCGAAGGCCTGAGCGGGCATCACCGTCCAGGTTGGAACCAGAAAGCCGCGTGGCATCCGCTCCAGCGTGCCTTCATCGAAACCGGCGCGATCCAGAGCGGCTACGACACGCCCGCGCTCATCCTCGCCGGGAAGGCGCTGCTCGATCGCAACCCGCGTCCCACCGAAGCCGAGGTTCGCGATGCGATCAGCGGCATTGTCTCGCGCGAAACGGGTTACATCAAGCCGGTGCAGGCGATTCTGCGCGCGGCGGCCTACCTGCGCGGTGAGGATGCCGGTCTGGCGACCGGTGGCCCGGTGGGAGGTGGTCTGGCATCCGGTAGCCTCGGCGAGGAGCTATTCCGCCCACCAGAAGGATTGTTTGCAGCGCCGGATGCGCCTGAACCGCCAGATCTCGGTAGCGGTGGGGGGCGTACCGGTACGCAGACTCACGTCAAAGTGCAGACGCGCTTCGTCGTCACGACCGAGCCGGAGAAATTCGCCGTGGTCGGCAAGGCACTGCCCAAAGTGGACGCGCCTAAGCTGGCTCAGGGCTTGCCTGCTTTCGTCGCCGACTTCGAGCGGCCGGGGATGCTCTATGCCAAAATCCTCCACAGCCCGCACGCCCACGCGCGCATCAAGGCCATCGACACGCGCCAGGCCGAGGCGCTGCCCGGTGTTCGCGCGGTGCTGACGTACAAAAACACGCCACGCGTTGTCTATTCGACGGCAGGCCAAAGTTACCCTATCCCTGGCCCGTTGGACTACGTCAGTTTCGACGATAAGGTGCGTTACGTGGGTGACCGCGTCGCCGCCGTCGCCGCCGAGACGCCGGAGATTGCGGCGCATGCGGTAGAACTTATCAAGGTGACGTATGAGGTCTTGCCGCCCGTCCTCACCCTCGACGCGGCCATGGCCGAGGGTTCACCGATCATCCACGATCAGCCCGACTACGTCAATTTCGGCGATAGCGACCCGGCCAAGAACCTCGTTGCCAAGGTCAAAATCGACATCGGCGACGTGGACGCAGCGTGTGCAGAAGCTGACCACGTTTTCGAGACCGAGGTGGAGACGCAGAAGATGAAGCATGTCCCGTTGGAACCATGGGTGACGCTCACCTACTGGGATGAGGATGACCGGCTGGTCATCGTCACCTCGACGCAGGTGCCGTTCCACGTCCGCCGCATCCTCGCACCCGTGCTCGGTCTCACGGAAGGACAGATTCGCGTCATCAAGCCGCGCATCGGCGCGGCCTTTGGCAACAAGCAGGAGATCTACGAGGACATCCCCGCGCATCTCACCATCGCCACGGGACGCCCGGTGCTCTTGGAGCTGACCCGCGAGGAGCAGTTCACCTACACCGTCACCCGCCACCCGATGCGCGTGCGCTTCCGTGTGGGTGTCCAGAAGGACGGGACGATGGTCGCTCAGGATATGCGCGCGTGGAGCGATACCGGCGCGTATGGCGGGCACGGTCTGACGGTGCTCGGTAATACGGGTCACAAGACGCTGCCGATCTACAATACGCCCAACGTCCGCTTTTGGGGCGAGACGTACTACACGACGCTGCCGCGCGCGGGTGCATATCGCGGGTACGGCGTCACCCAGGGCGTCGTCGCCACCGAGACGCTCCTCACCCGCGTTGCCACGGAGATGGGCATGGACCCGCTGGCCTTCCGCCTGAATAACATCATCAAAGCACACACTGAGAACATTATGAGCAAGGCGTGGAGCGAAGGGCGCGAAGCCCACGGTGAGATGATCGAGACCAATGCGCTGCGTGAAGCTGCCATCCAGGGTGCAGCGGCGGTGGGATGGGCGCAGAAGCACGGCAATTCCAACTGGCGCACCGTGGTCGGCGCGCCACATTTGCGGCGCGGCATCGGTGTGGCGTTCCTGATGCAAGGCTCCGGCATCCCCAACCTCGACATGGCCGCCGCCAGCATCAAGATGAACGACGACGGCTCCTTCAACCTGATGATCGGCGCGACCGACCTGGGGACCGGCTCCGACACAGTGCTCGGCCAGATCGCCGCCGAGGTGCTCGGTTGCACGCTGGACGCGCTCATCATCCGCTCGTCCGATACCGACGTGACGCCCTTCGACAAGGGCGCGTATGCGTCGAGCACGACGTACATCAGCGGTGGGGCCGTG
>JAFGSL010000405.1 GCA_016934645.1 Anaerolineae bacterium | reverse complement strand
CTGGTCATAGTTGACTCCGGTCATTATACCATGAAACGAGAAACGTGATGCGTGATACGTAAGTCGAAGTCATACATCACGTATCACACCTGATTTTCTCACTGGTTTTTGTTTGCCCGTTGCTCAGCCAGTTGGTGCTGTATCTCCGCGTAGCGCGCGCGGGTGATGGGGTAGAAGTAGGCGACGATGATAGAGAAGACCAGGACTACGGCAGGGACGACCGAGACGAAGATGCGCAGCGCCGTCAGTGCCGAGGCGGGTTGCGCAGGGAAGGGATCAGCGTCGGTCGGCTGCACGTAGTGTGCCCACTGCAGTACGATGGGCAGCAGAGCCAGTATCACCATCCGTGCCAGTTTGTCGACGAAAACAGCGATGCCAGCATAGGCTCCTTCCTGACGCTGCCCACTCATCAGCTCATCCACCTCCAGCACATCGGTACTGATGGCAGTCGGCAAAACATGCGCCGACGAGACACCAAACCCCGCCAAAGCCGCGACGATGTAAATGGGGATTTTCACACCTTGCGGAACCGGCAGTATCGCAAGCATCACCAGTACCCAGGTCGCCGTGGTCACGATGTAGGCGCTTTTTTTCTCCATACGCTTCGCCAGCCAATTAACCGCTGGCAACAAGAGCAGCGCCACAGCTAGAATCACGCCTTGCACGATGGAGGTCTCGTCCTCGGTCATCCTAGTCCAGTAGATGAGGTAGTAGGCGAACACCGCTTGCACGATCACCACTGGCATCCAACTAAGGATCCTGAGGGCGAGGGAATACCAGAAAGCCTTGTTGCGCATCACAAAGCCAACCGCCTCGCGCAAGGGGAGCGGCTTCGCCACCTGGAATTCTGCACGTTCCTTGGTCCCGAAAAACGTGATCAGCAGCGGTGGGATGAAGGTTAGTCCGCTGACAATGCCGATGGTTTGATAGGCTTGTGGAGAACGTGCAGGGAACATCGGGAAAACGACCAGGCCAAGAAAGAGCGGCGCTGCTAATCCCGCGCCGATGGACACCGCCATCCGGTAGGTTACGAGTGAGGTGCGTTCATCGTGATCCAAGGTTAACTCTGGCATCAACGCGCTGTAGGGGCAGCCGATGGCGGTCGCAGACCCTTCGTAAAGGATGTAGGCGACGGTGTAGTAGGCAAAAAGGAGCATCTGGTTCTGCGTCGGAGGGATAAGCCACAGCGCTGCGAAGAACAATCCGAAGGGCATCGCGCCGAATAGTAGGTAGGGCCGCCGTCTACCCCAACGCGTGCGCGTATGGTCTGAGAGAAAGCCGAAGAGCGGATCGTTCACGGCGTCCCAGAGCGTGACGATCACCCAGAACAGGCTCACCAGTTTTAGATCCATGCGGACAATGTCGGTGAGGAAAATGCTGTACCAGAAGGGGATAATGGTTCCCGGTCCTACGGAGCTACCCAAATCCCCGATGCCGTAGGCGGCCTTTTGCCAGAACGTGAGTTTTTCAGTAGTGTTTTGTGTGGTCATGATAAATCCTTTGATTGAAGATTTGTTGATTGCAGATTTAGAGATTGGGCTATTCGAGCACCAGTTCGTAGAGGCGATAGCGTTTGTCGATAACGGCACCGATACGCTGCGCCATCTTGTTGGTCATCGGATTATCGTCGCCGGTTAGAGATAAATCAACCCATTGATACCTCTACGAAAGCTGGTCTGGGCAATATGCTGGTAGATCAAGGCGTCCAGCCCCTGCTCCCGATACTCTGGGAGCATCGCCATAATTTTGAAGCTGATGCCCGGCAAGCCACGGCTATACCACCACAGCTTGAGATAATCCCTCGGCGCACGCAATCCGTTGCAATGCCATAGCGCCTGGTTGACGTCAGGCAGCGCCAGTCCAAAGGCGACGGATTCTCCAGCGACTTCAACGAACGGTGCAAATTCCGAGTCCATCAGTGGGCGTATCGTTTGCGCCATGCGACGCCAATCCTCACGATTCACCGGTATAAAATCGGGCAGCGTCGCCAGACTACGGTTGTAGATATCGCGCGCGGCTTCCAGCTCTCCGTCCAGATCTTGTAGGTTCCCTAGGCGGACGCGACATCGCCCATTGTAACGACGTTGGACGTATTCAGCAATGCGATCAATGCTGTGAGGTAGACGGAAGATGCCAGCCTCGTCGACATAATCGGCCAGATAAACGCGATAGGCAAGGAAGTCCTGGTACTTATGAGCTCCATAACGTTCGATAAACGTTTGGTAGTAAGGTGGCGACCAGCCCATCAACAGACCACGAGGGGTCTCCCGGCCTTCAATCAACACGCCCGGTTCTTCCGCGGAACCGAAAGACTGGGGACCGCGTAGGACGTGCATCCCCTGTGCGCGCGCCCACATCGCGGCGTGATCTAGCAACGCTTGGGCGACTTTGTCATCCTCCACACACTCGAAGAAGCCGAACACGGCTACCTGTTCGTTCTGATAGGCGTTAGCGGCGGGGTCAATCGCCGTCGCAATTGTACCGACCGGAGTGTGTCCCTTCCAGGCGATGAAAGTGGCGACCTTGCCAGTTTCGAACAGTACATTTTTTGTTGGATCCAGCCGTTCCGCACGCTCCGCGAGGATGGGAGGAACCCACAAATCAGAAAATTCTCCAGTGATTCGCCGGAGACGCCCGCAAGAACAACTCTTGGATAGAGTCTGTCTGTGTCTATTTTCGATGGATGTTCCGGCATTTTCACGGTAGATAATAGCAGTATATGTAGAACTGTGCAAATAGCCGGCGCGGCAGGTAGCCGGCGCGTACTTCGTACCTATAAATTGCTGGCAAGACCGGCACAGCACGGAAGTTGAGCGGTTTCTTTTATGTAGGTCAGTAATTGATGTTGGACGTTTGGGAATCAATAACAGAAGGGGCCTTAAATCCGGGGAACTATCGTTTCAGCACCCTGCAAACTGCCAATCCGACCCAATGACGGTTTTCCTGAGCGCGCTTTCCCGAACCATAACCGGTTTCCCACAGACTGTCAGCGGATTGGTTGGTAACGAACCAGTCCAGCCCTTTGGCGAAATCTTTATCCTGCTGGTTGAATCCTAACCTGGATAGCGTATCCAGAGCGGTGAGCAGACTGGTCCACCAGAAGGGGAACTGGAACTTGAGCCAGTAGGCGGAAGCTTTGCGGTCGTTGTACTTGTCGGACTGGAAAAAGCGGCTTTTCAGAGCCTCAGCGGCAGTGATCACCTCCGGGCGCTGCCGGTATACAGGATGGGCAGCGAACGCGCGTAGGATCATCCCTGTAGCAAGATGCGCGTGCGGTTTTGAACGATCCGGTGGGAGCGGTGCGCTCAGCCAGAACGCACCCGTCTTATGTTTTGCCGGAACCAGTTGGGCGGGAACGAGCCATCCGCCGTCATCCTGGCGCATCGCGAGCAGCCAGTCCAGCCCCTTTTCGATCTGTGGGGCGTCGCCGTATCCAGCCTTGATGAGCAATTCGAGGATCGCGCCGTGGTAGTAAGGCATATACTGGTTTCCGATGATGCCGCGAATGTCACCCTCAGGAGTTTGACACGAGAACACATAGTCGGTGGCTTTCTGTAGCGCGGGATGTGCGCGCTGAAAACCGAACATCTCGACCAGGATTCGCAGCGTGCGATAGGTCTCGAGCAGATTGTAATTGGTGCCGGTTTG
>JAFGSL010000404.1 GCA_016934645.1 Anaerolineae bacterium | reverse complement strand
TCCTGATAGCAGCCGATGACTTTGTCCACGCCAAGAGCGAGTACTGCCAGTTCGGGGTGCCCGGCCAGTAATGTGGTACCTTCAGCCAGTGTTCCAAGATAATCGGTAAGTGTTTCTCCTTCGACGACGGTGTAATCGGGCAGATCGGGCAGCATCTCTACCGCTGGCGGGACTTCCGGTGTCGGTTTCAAGAGGCCGGACAAGAAGTCACAGCCGCTCAGCAGGGCGGCGAGGAGGGCGAAAGTCATCCAGCGGGTTATGTGTTTGGACATTGTGTGCTCCTTTCGAAAATGACCACCGAGACACCGCAAGCACAGAGAGATAATCAAATATCTCTGCGGCCTCCTGACGAAAACTTTTCGAGAGACATCGTTTCGGCGTTTGAGTGTATTGTAGCATAGCTCTGTTCATACGCCACAATGCCGTCCAGACCTGTCAGGTTTTCTGAAAACCTGACAGGTCTGGGAAGCTAAACTCGGTGCTTTTCACGAGGATGATGTGTCTGTGTCATCGTCACCATTCTGCTGCCACTTGCCCCGGGCCTTGAGGACGCCTTCCAGTTCGCCGATGACGCTGGTATAAGCTGCCGTTTTGAATGGCATCGTCTTCGATGGGCTTGGGGCGGCCTTCGGTTTGGGCGGGAGGGGTGGGGGCGTTGGCGCTTTCGATGTTTTGGCAGGTGCCTGGGGTGGAGTTGGTGCCGCTGATTGCTTGGCAAACGCTGCATCTGCCTTTTCAGCACTGTTGATGACCGCGCCAATCTTGGAGACGTTCGCGTTCGCCAGTTTCGCCTTCTCGACTCCGGCTGTTATACCGGTCTTCGCGACACCAGCGGCGATACTGGCTAGTGCCTGTTGGTGCTGCATCAGCGCCTGCATCGCTTTACCCGCCTGCTCCGATGCGTGCTCGCTGCCTGACGCGGAAAGCTCCACGCTCTTCTGTAACGCGGCTGCGACTTCGGCCTGCCCGCTCATATCACGGAACATGTTGGACGTAGTCAAAGCATTTAATACACTACCCGCTCCGGTTGGATCCGGAAGCTGCTGGAGCACCGGGAGTTGCACCGCGGGGGTGCCTAGCTGGCCAGCATCGAGAGCCATATCACGGGCGCGAGATCCCGATTGCACTGGCGCAATATCTGGCGGTAAGATCGGGATCGGCGAATCCTGCCAATTCCAGAAGCGCGACAGATCGAGTTTTTCGGCAGCGTTGAAGCGACCAAGTACAGCCTCAGCAAAGACGCCACCGCTGGGCAAAGAAACCAGGGTCTCAGTCTTCTCTGCCCCTTCTTTAAATCCATTGTGCTCCAACCATACCTGGCGGGCATCTTCGTTCTCGAAATGCCAGATGAAGCCGAGATAGTTACCTGTCATCGCAACCGGTGCGGGATCCACGCACGAAGCCAATGGCCTCAGGTTCGGAGCATCACCGAGATTCCGCTTGGGATCAGGATAGGGATCATTAACGTTATAGCGTGCCAACACCCGGTTCAACAAGAGCGAATCGCCTGATGCCCAGACCGCTTGGCTGTAGTATAGGGCGTTGTCGTTCAGGTGAGTAATCACCGAGTAATCCGGTAAGCGCATCTTCATCCGCAAAACCGGCACGGAAATCTCATTTGCCGACGAACTAATGCCTGTGTAATCGGCACACTTCCAGGTTACCGGTTGGTACAGATAGAAAGTGCCACCCGGAATACGAACCTCGTACTCCAGTGGGCATTCACAAACCGCCCTATCATCTGGAGTATCGTTACTATCTTTGCTCAAAAGAAGGTCGATGCTCTTGATCGTACTAAGTGGCACTGCCGGTTCCATATCGGCTGTGGGCCATTCGGGCTGTCTTCCAGTAGTAACTTCCAAGGGGAAAATGTGCTCTTTGCCATCCGTGAAGGTAACACGGATACCTTGGGCACGTGCACTCATATCGGGCAACGCATCAACGCGCACGCTTCTCAGGTTACCGTTAGTGAAATCCCTAGGTGCTTTAAGCCACTCGCCGCGAATCGCATCTTTGTAGCTGGGATTGAAATTCACTGGCACCATCGTGAAAGCTGCCTCTTTCTGGAAATCTAGGATTTGCTCATAATGGGGATAAACAGCACCCTCTCGAAGTGGTCGGCGCGTGTGACGACACGGTAAGCCTGTACTACCTCATAGTATTGGATCGACATCGCGTGCATATGGTTGTAGTTAGTGACCACACGCGTCGCGATCTTTTCGTTTTCTTGCTCAAAGGTTTCCTTAATCATGCTGGTACGGCGGCTTCGCGCGCTGGTGGCATGTTGCTCAGTCCGCGTGGAGATATTCTGCGAGGTCTGGGCAGACATATTTCGGGTTCCGCTTGAGCGCGACACATTCGTGGCAAAATCGTTGTTGGAACTTGAACTAGAGCTGTCGCCGACGCTGGAAAAAATAAACGAGGCCGACTGAGTATGCCCGCTAGACCTCGAATTGCTGCGACTCCGCATCGTTGATGACCCGGACTGCGTTTCGCTCGCAACAGCGCTGGTCACTTCGGTGATACTGCGACGTTGGGAACTGCTCGCTGTGAGATCTTCCTGCTCGTCAACATTTCCCGCCTCTGAACCGAAGGTGCGCCGCGTCCAGTCAATCACGGCGATCCTGGTGCTCTCCCCTGGAGCCAAGGCAACGCTGTGAAGTAATTGGCCTAAGGTCACCCCCTGCGCGTACCATGCCTGTTCGGTGCGCAACAAAACGCCGTATGCGGGACGTGTGTACCAGGTATTGAGGTCTGAATTGATATCAACTTCCTCATTTGTTGCTCCCAGCGTCATTAAATCCTCAGTCTCATGCAATTCGGTTAGGAAGACGCTGTTGTAGTACACGCGCTCTGTGGCATAGTTGCCGGTCTGGGGCAACAGATCGGCGGGTGCCTCTGGATCATCTTCGGGCAGTTTGGCGGCGTTGAAGGTGGAGAGTAAGATGTGGCGCGCGTTCTGGAATGGTGGCCAGAGCGCTAGGTCCCGGATCGTTTTGATGGATAGCGCGTTACGGTATTTTGTATATAAAGTCAATATTTATCATAAATATATTTTTAAACAACGGGAGGCAACATTCAACAATCAGATTTGATGAAGTGAGTTTAGCAATGCGCACATCAGCAGAAATCAGTGTTTTGAGAGGTGTTACATCCCACGATTTTCTGTGTATAATGCTTTTAAGCGAGGATGATTGAGGTGACATGATTGCAGAGGACATCGGATACTTACTGAAGGCGCATGGCTGGCGCATAGCTACCGCTGAATCTGCCACCGGTGGGCTCATTGGTCACTTGCTGACGCAGGTATCGGGTAGCTCGCAGTATTTCTGGGGTGGGGTGATTGCCTACGATAACGCGGTCAAGATGCGGCTGCTGGGCGTGCGAGAGGAAACTCTTAGTCGCTGGGGAGCGGTGAGTGCGGTCGTGGCGTTGGAGATGGCGACAGGTGCATGTCGCGCATTAGGTGTGGAGGTCGCAGTCAGTGTCACCGGCATTGCTGGGCCGACGGGCGCAACCGCGACGAAGCCGGTAGGCTTGTACTATCTCGGCCTGGCAACGCCGACCGAACGTCGAGCCTGGCGACATGTCTTCACCGGTGACCGTGCTGCCAACAACGAAGCCGCCGCCCGCGCGGCCTTACAGCATCTTCTCGATTACTTGCGCGGATAGTCAAATAGTCAGGTAGTCGATAGTCAGATGGTCAATAGTCAGGTGTTTGCCCATTCGCAACTCGTAATTCGCAACTCGCTATTCGCTATTCCTCTTTCTCCTCATCCGGCATCAACCTTGTCTGGTGGATCTCCGCGACGAGATGTTCCAGTCCTACCCTGATGCGCCTGACAGCTTTCTGTCCCTGGGCGTTGTAAAACGCCTGCCCTAAGTCTTGCGCACATTGCATAAGACGGAGGTTGTTGTTCCCCGCCAAGGTGCGCGCCGTGCGACGCATCACGCGCATAAATTCCCGCTGGGTTTCGATGTCACTGTGTTGGATCGGAGCTTTGCCGCGTCCCGGCACGATTTGGCGGACGGTGGTGCGCCGTGCCAGATGGCTCAACGTGTTCAGCCAAGCCTTGGAATCCGGTGTGCGTTCCAGCAGTGCCGGCTCATCCACGATGATCGTATCCCCGGCAAAAAACAAGCCAAGATCCGGCATGGTGAGCCAGAGGCTGCCGGGTGCGCTGCCCGCGACACTCTCGAATTCTAGCGGCGGTGTACGATAGTGCATCAGGAAATGCTCAACCAGGATGAGCGTGGGGGGGCGTGGCTTGATCCGCAGCACCTCATCGCCTTCCTCTGGATGCTGTGTGACGTAGGCCTGGAGCATCTCGCGCCATCCGCGCTCGTCATAGGCAGTCAGCGCGCGCAGCATAGCTTCTCCGGCAATGATCGGCGCATCACACAGCGACGCAGCGATCTGCCGTTCCAGCGATGCATCGGTGAGGACTACGTAGCGTGGTTTGCCTATGACCTCTTCAACCTGTTGCTGCCAGGCCCAGGCATAGCTCGGGCGCGGCGGCATATCGATGACAATCGAGCCGTGATCCGTGACAATCAAACCGAGATTGTACGGCGGATAAGCGGATTCGACAAAGATTCCGGGCGCAATTTCTTGCATAGTTACCTCCGATAATTGATAATTGGGGGATTGGAAATTTTGTAATGGGAGAAAACTCCCCGATTTCCAATCTACCAATCTCTCAATCTTTCAATCCGACGGTGCGCTTTAGCATTTCCGCAATAGTCTCGTGAGGGTGTGGCGGTGTGCCGCCTTGGGCTATGGACGGCGAACCGCCGCCGCGTCCGCCGAGTGCTTGTGCGACGTCCTGCAGGATGGTTCTGGCGTCTATGTGCGGCAGGTCATCGCTGCGGGCGCAGACCAGGCGCACGCCATCATCCTCGCTGACGGCCAACAGCAGCAGCGTGTGGGGGCGTTCGCGGAGGCGCCCTGCGATGGCGCGGGCTTCGGCAAACGGCCGGTCTGTCCAATGAATACCGATGCGCCGGATGTCAGCCACTTCGGGTGTTGCATCCCACAGGCGATCGGCCTCGAATTCTATAAGCTGATTTTGTGCCTTGTTCAGTGCGCGGCGAGTCGTTTTTAGTTCTTCCTGCTGGCGGATGACAGCCTGTGGAACCTCGTCTTGGGCCACGCTAAGATTACCGCTCGCTGTGCGTAGTATGTGCAGCACGCGGCGGTAATCGCGCAGGGCACGTCCTCCGCAGAGGAAGGTTATACGCATACCGTCTTTATATCGCTCGATCCCTGTGATTTTGAGCAACCCGATCTCCGCCGTGCTGCGGACGTGTGTGCCTCCACAGGCTGACGCATCGTACCCCTCGACCCAGATGACGCGGATGTCCCCTGTCACTCGCGGCGGTTTGCGCAAAGGGATGTCCCCGAGGTCGTCGCGGGTGACTGTGTGGATTGTCACCGGGCGATTCTCCCATATCACATGATTAGCAGTATCTTCGATTTTGAAGGCTGCCTCCCACGTGAGTTGCGGCAGGTCGAGATCAATCGTGCTGGCCTCGCTCCCCAGGTGAAAACCGATGGTGTTGCCCTGGAAGAGTTCGACGCAGGCGGCCGAGAGAATGTGCTGTCCGGTGTGCTGCTGCATGTGATCAAAACGTCGGGGCCAGTCGATGACGCAGTGTACTGCGTTGCCGTGAACGATGTCGCCGACGGTCGCGGCAGGCGCGGCCTCTACCAAATGCCAGATCACACCTGGCCCCCCGGCGTCCTCCTCATCCCACACATCCACCACTGGTATCCCAGCAAGGCTTCCAGTGTCGTGCGGCTGTCCGCCCGATGTGGGGTAGAACGCTGTCTGATCCAACTGCACGGCTAAGCCACGTTCGGTTTCCCGCTGCGCGACGATACGCGCGTCAAAGGTGATCAGCGTGGCGTCGTTGTAATAGAGGTGACGGGTCACGGGTTGTTCTCCACCACATTCGCATCGTGGTAAATGGCGCTTTCCGGCAGTCGGCGTGGAATACTGAACGCAAAGGTCGAACCTTTGCCAGGTTCGCTGTGCATATCGATTTTTCCGCCGTGGGCTTCGACTGCCAGTTTGCAGAATGCTAGACCGATGCCGGCGCCGCGTTGCTGCTGTGTGCGCGCGCGGTAGAACATTTCGAAGAGATGGACTTGATCCTCCT
The DNA here is from genome assembly GCA_016934645.1 of Anaerolineae bacterium. Next base: position 519 of record JAFGSL010000404.1, on the reverse strand, counting down.
GCGCGATGCCGGGGCCTGTATCGCTGACGGCGAAGTGGAAGCTTTGCTCATCGGCTTGCACAGAGAGGGTGATCACCCCACCATCCGACGTGTATTTGGCGGCATTATCGAGCAGGTTGAGCAGCACCCGGCGCAAGAGGTCCAAATCACCTTGCATAAGCGGGAGGTCGTCCTGGATACGGCGAATTAGAGTGTGCCTGCGTCGCCGGATGGAGGATTGGATGACCTCGATAACATCGGCGACCATGTCAGGAACGCGAATGGTCGAGACGGTCAGGGTTTTGTGAGTGGTCAGCCGCCGTGCGTCCAGAATGTTGCTGATGAGCCGCTCCATGCGGTGCGCGCTACGCAATCCGATCTCCAATACCTGCTCAAAGGGGACAGAAACGTCCTTTTCACGCCAAGCCGATAGGACCAATTCCAGCGTGTTGGTGATGTTGCCGAGTGGTACGCGCAGGTCATGCACAATCATGTGCGAAAGCTGCTCGCGCATCTCGTCCAGCGCTACCCGGTCGGTGA
>JAFGSL010000403.1 GCA_016934645.1 Anaerolineae bacterium | reverse complement strand
GTGGTGCGCGCGGTGGATGGCATCAGCTTCGCCATCCAGCCCGGCGAGTTGGTGGGCTACATCGGCCCGAACGGCGCAGGCAAGTCCACGACGCTCAAGATGCTCACCGGCTTGCTTGTGCCCTCCGGCGGCGATATTGTCGTCAACGGGCGGACACCTTGGAAGCAGCGTCGCGCACACGTGGCGCAGATCGGCGCGGTGTTCGGGCAGCGGACGACGCTGTGGTGGGATTTGCCGGTGATTGAGTCCTTGGACCTGCTCCAACATATCTATAAGATCCCGCCGGAGCGCTTCCGCCACAACCTGGATGAGTTTATCACACTGCTCGATCTTGAACCTTTTCTCGACACGCCGGTACGCTCGCTCTCGCTAGGCCAGCGGATGCGGGCCGACCTCTGTGCGGCACTATTGCACAACCCGCCACTACTCTTTCTCGATGAGCCGACCATCGGCCTCGATGTGGTCGCCAAGGAGCGCATCCGCCAGTTCATCCTGCACATCAACCGCGAGCGCGGTGTGACGGTGCTCCTAACGACGCACGATTTAGCGGATGTAGAGAAGCTGTGCAGCCGGGTGATGATTATCGATCACGGGCGGTTGCTCTTCGATGGGCAACTGGAGACACTGCGCGCGCGCTTTGGAGGCAAACGCACGCTGGTCGTGGATATGACCGAGGATTACGCCATGGTGGATGTGGAAGGCGCGACTGTGGTGGCTCGTGAGAACGGCTACGCGGGTGTTCTCACCCGCGTGACCTACCAGTTCGAACGCGAAGCCATCACCGCCTCGGAATTGATTGGGCGGCTCTCGGCGCGCTATCGTATCCGTGACCTCTCGGTGCGTGAACCGGAGATCGAAGACACCGTGCGACGGATTTACGAGGAGCGGCTGTTGGCGTGAGATTGGTCCCTTTTGCTCAGAGGGAATCGCCAGATTCCAGACTCTGACGCATTGTCGGGGATCAGACGATCCCCTCTGAGCATAGTAGGTGCTAGCTCAGGTCGCGGCCTTTGCCGGAGTCGCTGATGGCGATCAATCCTTCAGGGTAGGGTGCGAAGAATGTCTGTCGCGATAAATACGGTTCCTTGAAACGTGCGATCCACGCGCCGAGCAAGCTCACCGGCACGCTCAGGGGAACTTTTTCGGCGCGATATTTCTCCAGCGTGTCCAGGAAGTAGGCTTTCTCGTCGGACGTGAGCTTCTCCGAGAAGTAGCCGAGCGCGTGCATCAGGACGTTGATGCCCGCCGTGCGTCGCGCAGGACGGGCCAGCGCTTTCCAGAGATGCTGCTCGTATGCTGTGATAACGGCCTCTGCAGGCTGCTTTTCGTGGTTGGCGACAATCGGCCCCATCACCCGGTACTGGCTCTCGTTGTAGGCCAGGAGCAGGAGCTTGTTGTCGGTGTGGAAACGCACCAGGTCGCGCATCGCTTCCGAAGATTTGACGGCGCGGAAATCGGCCAGAGCGAACAACGCCGTGAGAAAGTGCTCGCGGATCGTGAAGTTCGTCAGCCGCCCTTCATCTTCCACCGGTAGGTGTCCAAACCGTTCGAGGATAGCCTGCCCGAAGAAACCGGCGCCTTTCCTCGCCACGGCTGCGCCTTTCTCCATCCCCCGGTAGAGTTTGACGTCCTTGATGCCGCACGAAGGCGAGCGTCCTTTGAGGATGAAGCCATCGCACCGATGTCCGCCGTCAATGCGATGATTGCCATCAATGTCGGTAAGCGATGTGAGGTGATCTTCTGCGAAAGCTTGCATCTTCTCGGTGACGTCCGCGCTGGTCGCCGGTTGGAGCAGACGCGGTTCGCCATCGACGAGGACGACGCGCACCGGGTCACGCGGCACCCCCAATCCAATTTCAACCTCCGGACAGACGGGCAGATAGGTGACGTAAGGTTCGAGTTGCTTCACAAAGGCATCAGGGATCGTCACGCCGTTGTAGCGACACGCGGCGAACCCCATACATTTGCTGACGACGACATTCGGGCGCGCAAACGTTCTCATCTCATATTCCTCCGAGAATAAGCCCAAAGTCGAAAGTCTGACTTTCGACTTTGGACCTTTGACTTTAGACTAGAATCGGCTCGATATCCATAAACTTGCAGACTTCGAGCAGTGCCTTCGTGTAATCTCCGTGGATCATGCTGGCGTGGTGGACGAAGCCCTCTTCGACGAGGGTGCGGTACAGTTTGTCGTGGTCGGCGACTTCGACCCAGCCCCACGTGCCCGCGAGGGTTTCCTCGGAGGGGACGACGGTGCCAGTGGCGATGAGCATCTTCCATTTGTCGTCGTACTCGGCCAGGCGGCAGAAGGTGACGACGCCGGGCTTCACCTGGAACTGCGCTAGGCCCGCCATTGAATCGCAGCTATCCACGGGAAGTTCGCCCTTCATATCGCGGCGTGAACGGAGCGCTGTTTGTTGTGGATCGCCAGCGAGACAAGTGGGCGCGTTGCCACAGTGCCACGCCAGCAGCCAGTTCGGATTCTCGCGGTGGCGGATCGTCCAATCGATGAAGTGCGGCAGCGTCTCACCGAGCGCGACGCGGTGCTCTACCAGCATCGCCAGCGCGCCGAGGACGTCGGTTTCGCAGGCGGTGAGCATATCCTGCCCGGTCAGCCGCCCGTAGACGGCGCACACGGAGATGCCCATCAACCGCTGTACCGTCGGCCAGCACTGTACCGCCATCGCCGACAGCCGCGATCTCTGCCAGAAGTCGCGCAGCGCCAGCTCTAGCTTGGCGGCATTGACGAGGTAATCATCTGCCACTGTAACTTCAGCCACCCCGTCCTGGATTTCCGCGATGGTGGCCTGCACCTGCGGATCGTCATCGGTGTAGCGACGTGCTGCGTCGGTGATGTCCGCGAGGTTGCTGTAGATAATGTTCTGCCCGAACTTGCGGATAAGTGCGGTTTCGTCGTAGCCGACGGTCTCGAAGGTCGGTGGGCGCACACCCACGTGACCGAGGCGCGCGTTTTTCAGTCCCTTGATGACGGCGACGGCGCGGACGAAATCCTGCACCTCGTCCAACAGACCTGGTTCATCTGGGAAGAAGAGGCCCGCGTAACGGAAGGCAATCTTACGCCGGTACAGTCCAGACGCCATCGAGAGGTTGCCGCAGTAGGAATCGGAGACGCGCGAGAGGCCAGCATCGTCGGGCGCGGGCGGTTCCTTGGTCGCGTACAGCAGCACCGGCACGCCAAGTAACTCGGCCACCTTGACTGCCGAACGCTCGTCCCCAAAATCCAGCGGGCAGAGGATCAGGCCATCGACGTGCTGGCTGCGGAAGTACTCGGCCACGACTTCGGCTTCGTCCAGCGTGGAGACGGTGCCGTGCGGCGTTAAGCCGTTTTTGGCATCCAGCGTTTTCCCATCGGGTGAGGGTTGCGGCACGATGACCTCCATGCCTTTGACGCGCGCAAACGCTGCCAGACTGTCTTCTCGCATTTTCTGGCACCAGGGAGTAAAGCGGAAACGATACGAGGGCACAAAGCCAATTTTGACGGTGAATGGATTGGTCATAGTTCGTCTTTCCTTTGAAAGAATGAACCGCGAATTGCGCGAATCTCCGCAAATCTGTTACGATTCGTGAACATTCACGTGGTTCGCGGTTAAAACACTTCTGCTAAGGAATGGGAATTAAATAACTGTCCGGGTGGGCAGGACACGGTAGTTCCATTGCGGCAGGACAGTGTCAAACACAATCCGC
>JAFGSL010000402.1 GCA_016934645.1 Anaerolineae bacterium | reverse complement strand
TTGGGCGATTGGAGATTAGAAGATTGAGTAAGACTTACTTCCTACTCCATACTCCCTACTCCTATTTCAGATTTATGGAGGTACATAACAATGTCAGAAAAAACAATGCTCACATCCCGGCTGTACGGGATTCGTGATTTACGGGTGGAGCGCGCGCTCATGCCCACGCCAGGGCCGGACGAAGTGCTGTTGAAGATCGCTTCGGTGGGCACGTGCGGATCGGACGTGCACTATTATCTCGAAGGCGGCATCGGCGACGCGATTGTGAAGGAGCCGATCACAATGGGCCACGAGTTTTCGGCATGGATCGCCGGATTCGGGCCCGGCGTCGAGGACGAGTGCGATCTGCGCTTGGGGCAACTCGTCGCCGTGGAACCGGCGATCTCCTGCGGCGTGTGCGAGTTCTGCCAGCATGGGCATCCCAACATCTGCCCGAACGTGCGCTTCTGCGGCACACCGCCGATTGACGGTGTGTTCGCCGAGTACGCCGTTATGCCCGCCGAAAACTGCTTCCCATTGCCGGAGGGCTTCAGCCCGAACGACGGTGCGCTGTTGGAGCCGCTCGGTATCGCCATCCACACCGTCGATCTGGCGCACCTCAAGGTCGGGCAAACGATCGCCATCTTGGGGGCCGGTCCTGTCGGCCTGATGACGGCAGCGGTGGCGAAGGCGGCAGGCGCGGGCATGATCTATATGACCGAACCACTGGCGCACCGGCGGCAATTCGCGCTTGAATACGCTGCCGGAGCCGTGTTCGATCCCGAGACGGAGGACGTTGTCGCAGCGATTATGCGCGCAACGGATGGGCGCGGCGTAGACGTCGCCTTCGAGGCGGCGGGTGCAGCGGAGACGCCCGATCAGGCAGCGCGCGTCACCTGTCCCGGCGGCAAAGTCGTCGTGGTGGGCATCCCCTCCGACGACACGATGACGATGAACGCTTCAACGGTCCGGCGCAAGGGCCTCACCATCAAGCTGGTACGGCGGATGAAGCATACGTACCCGCGCGCCATCCGCATGGTAAGCAAGAGCATCGTCGACATCAAGCCACTGGCAACGCACCACTTCCCGCTGGATCGCATCGTTGAGGCGTTTGAGTTGGTGGCGGGTTACAAAGACGGTGTATTGCGTGCAATGATCGAAGTGAATCAGAAATATTAGCCGTGATTTAACCCACGAGAAAGGAGCACCATGAGTGTAAATGTAACCTTTCCAGATGCCTTGTTGGTGGCTACACGACAAGATACGGAGCAATTCACGCAACAGGTCATGTTTTACACGTTAGCGCACTTGTACACACAAGGGAAAATCTCCTCAGGCTTCACAGACAACACTGGAACCACTCTTATTAGGCTTGGACCCAGGCGAAATGGAAGTCCTGTTATTGGCCCAGCAATTAACACCAGATTGGGTGCTAATGGATGAACGGTTAGGGCGGCGCATAGCAAAAGTCTTGAAGTTTCCACTCAAGGGAACACTGGGCATTTTGCTGGCGGCGGTGATTGCCGATTTGATGACCAAGCAAGAAGCATTAACTTCACTTTCCAAGATGTTGGAAGAAGGCATACGTATCAGTCCGCGCTGGCAAAATTAGTTAAGAGATGAACTGGAAAAGTTGAAAGAGGAACCTATTGTATGAACAACCGTGAACGCGTCTATGCAATCTTGCACTACCAGGATTACGACCGTATGCCCCTCGTGCACTTCGGTTACTGGCGTGAGACATTGGACAAATGGGCAACAGAAGGGCATATCACTGTCGAAGAGGCGCAGGCATGGGGTGACGGCAACCCCACGGACGCGGTCATCGCTGCCAAGCTCGGCTTTGACTTCAACTGGAGTACGTGCTATGGCCCTGCCACACGACTGCGACCCGCGTTCGAGACAAAGGTGATTCGCGAGTTGCCTGACGGAGGACGGCACATCCAAAACGACGAAGGTGTTATCATCCTGCAAAAAGATGACGCCGTTTCGATACCCCAGGAGATCGAGCATCTGCTCAAGGATCGTGCTTCGTGGGAAGAACACTATTTGCCCAGGCTACAATACAGCGATGAGCGCGTCACACATGCCTGGGTCAACTGCGATGGGCAAATGGTGCGCTTCGACTGGGGTGGCTTGAATTATCTGCAGCACGGCGCGTGGACAAATCCCTACGGCATCCACATCGGCAGTCTTTTCGGCGTCATTCGCGATTGGATCGGCATTGTAGGTCTGTCGTATATGTTGGCGGATGATCCCGACCTGTTGCAAGAAATTGTGGATGTCACTGCCGAGTTGTGCTACCAGACGACTCAAACGACGCTGAAGATGGTGTGTCCCGACAACAGCCCGGCTCCCTTCGATTTCGCCCACTTCTGGGAAGACATCTCCTTCAAGAGCGGACCGCTCATCAATCCCCGCACCTTCCGCCGGATGGCTGGGCACCATTACAAACGCCTCACCGAGTTGGTCAACCGTTACGGCATCGACATCGTCTCCCTCGACAGCGATGGCGACGTGACCAAGCTCGTGCCGGTATGGTTGGAGAACGGCGTCAACACGATGTTCCCCATCGAGGTTGGGACGTGGCGCGCAAGCCTTGCACCATGGCGCGCACAGTACGGGCGTGATCTGCGCGGCGTCGGTGGGATGGACAAGGTCGTCTTCAGCCGCGACTACGCCGCCGTAGACGCCGAAATCAAGCGCCTCAAGCCGCTGGTCGACCTCGGCGGCTATATCCCCTGTCCCGATCACCGCATCGCGCCGGATGCGAAATGGGAGAACGTACAGTATTATTGTGAGAAGATGCGAGAAACGTTTGGATAAACAGATGAATACACTGCTTGAAACCCTCGAAACGCAACTGAATGACTTCGACGCCACGCGACGGGCTGCCGCACTGCGCGAGATACTTGCTTTGGCTGACCAAGGCACGGTAGACACCACGCCGCAGGCAAATGTCGCCAACATGCACTGCCACACCTTTTTTTCGTACAATGCCTACGGCTATTCGCCGACTGCGCTCGCATGGCTGGCGAAAAAGTCCGGATACAAATTTATGGGCATTGTGGATTTCGATGTGCTCGATGGCGTGGAGGAATTCCTCACCGCCTGCGACCTTGCGGACGTGCGCAGCAGCGCGGGGATGGAGACCCGCGTCTTCATCCCGGAGTTCGCCACGCGGGAAATCAACTCGCCGGGTGAACCGGGGATTTTCTACTATATGGGAATCGGATTTACCGCAACGGATTTAGCGGATGTGAACGGAGAGTCCGCGGCGATTCTGGCAAGCCTGCGCGCGCGCGCCGAAGCGCGCAACCGTGATATGGCAGCGCGCGTCAACGCCTACCTCGATCCCGCAGCGGATGCAAGCATCCGCATCGACTACGACTGCGACGTGCTCCCGCTCACCCCGGCGGGTAACGCCACCGAGCGCCATATGGTCGTGGCGTACCTTGAGGCCGCGCAACGCAGCGTTCCCGATCCGGCAGCGTTCTGGGCCGAGAAGTTACATACATCTCGTGCCGAGATCGACGCCATTCTTGGCAACGGCCCGAAGATTCAAAACCTGGTGCGTGCAAAACTGATGAAACGCGGAGGCGTGGGCTACGTCCAACCCACGCCAGAGATGTTCCCCTCGGTCGAAGAAGTCAACCGCGTCATCACGGCCCGCGGTGCTTTGCCATGTGCTACCTGGCTCGACGGAACGTCGGCGGGCGAACAGGACGAAGAAGAGCTCCTTGACTTGCTCATCGGCAAAGGCGTCGTTGCACTCAATATCGTCCCCGACCGCAATTGGAATATCGCCGATCCGGAAGTGAAGCGGATCAAGGTGCAAAAGCTGTATGAGATCGTGGAACTGGCACAACGGCTTGATCTGCCGTTGAACGTGGGGACGGAGATGAACGCGCCTGGCAACCGGCTCGTGGACGACTTCGCCGCACCAGAGCTAAGCCCGGTGCGTGAGGCATTCCTGGATGGTGCAGCTTTCATCTACGGGCATACGGCGATGCAACACGTGCTGGGATTAGGCTACCAGAGCGAATGGGCCAGAACGCACTTCCCCACACGGAAAATGCGTAACGATTTTTATACGCAAGTGGGGAAACACCTACCGCCCGGGCAAGAGACACTGTCCAATCTCAAAGCAACCATACACACCACAGAACCCGAGGTGATTTTAGGCTATATCATTCGGCAATGAGCTTCACCTGCTGAGATTTTGAAGGAACTATGGACACTGAAACCAACTCAGATACGATCTTGATTGTCGATGACACGCCACTCAACTTACATACATTAGTGCAAGTGTTGACGCTGCGCAACTATAGGGTGCGCACAGCCAACAGCGGCCTTCAAGCGCTCGAATCGGTGCGCCAACAACCTCCCTCACTGATTTTGCTGGATGTGATGATGCCAGAAATGGATGGCTACGCCACCTGCGCGCAACTCAAGGCCGATCCCACGACACGCGACATCCCCATCATCTTTCTCAGCGCCGCGAATACAACCCATGATAAAGTGGCCGCGTTCAAGGCCGGAGGGGTAGACTACATCACCAAACCGTTTCATCCCAACGAGGTACTGGCGCGGATTGCAACACATATCAGGTTACGCGAGGTGCAGCAACAACTACAGGCACAAAATGCGCGGCTAGAACGAGAAATCGCCGAACGCCAAAGCACTGAAGCACAAATTCAACTCTTGCGTGACTTAGATATGGCGATTCTCGGCGTCTCCGACCCGGAATCCATCGCCGGCATCACAGCCACCCGTTTGCGGCAAGCAGTAGACTGCCAACGGGTGACTGTGTTGGAATGTTGCGATAGTGCTACTCTGAAAGTTCTCGCCATAGAAGCCGTGGGGAATTTAAGAGTCCGCTCTGGAATAGACGAACAAATAACTTCAATGACGATTGAGCGATTCTCCCGTTACCAACACATCCCCAATCTCACCACAGTTACCGCGCGTTCACCGATGCAAAAGACAGTGTATGCAAACGGGACGCGTGCCTATCTATCGATTCCATTGCCATTTCAAAATCAAATCATCGGCGCGCTTATTCTGGAATCAGAACAGCCTCATGCTTTCACCGCCGAACATTCCAAGTTTGCCATTCAGGTCGCGATGACATTGGCCATTGGCATACACCAGGCACGGATATCGTCGAATCTACAACAAGAGATCGCCGAACGCAAACAGGCACAAGCGAAACTCCAGACTTACACGCAAGAACTCGAGGGCAGCAATGCCGAGTTGGATGCCTTCGCTCATACAGTTGCACATGATTTAAGAAATCCGTTGACGGCTATGATAGGCTATGCCTACTTGATAGAAAAACAAGCGCTCAGGCAGTCGCCGGAAAGAGTCATAGAAAGCGCCCAGCAGATTACACGCGGCGGACATAAGATGTCTGAGATCATCAATGAACTGCTGTTACTGGCGAGCGTACGTAAATTGGAGTCCATCCCGCGTACGGAGCTAGATATGGGCGTGATCGTGAACGAAGTACGCGCGCGTCTGGAGCAAATGATTGCCGATGCTGGAGCAACCCTGATCTTACCAAAGCGATGGCCAACCACGATGGGGTATGCTCCCTGGATCGAGGAAGTATGGGCCAATTACCTCAGCAACGCCCTGAAATACGGCGGAACACCCCCGCAGGTGGAACTAGGATGGGAAATGGAAAAGGTGACAATCCCGCAACAGGAAGTAGAAAGCGAGCATCTACCAGCAGGCATAGATCATCGGGGAGACGACACCTGGATACGCACATCGCCGTTTAGGCAGATGTTCGTCCGGTTTTGGGTGCAAGACAACGGGCCAGGACTCACGCCAGAAGAGCAAGCGCAGCTTTTCGCCCAGTTCACGCGCTTGCACCAGACACGTGCGGAAGGCCATGGATTGGGGCTTTCTATCGTTCAACGCATTATCACACGGCTAGGGGGCACGGTAGGCATTGAAAGCACCCCAGGACAGGGAAGCCGCTTCTACTTCACACTTCCTGCTGCGCTGTAAATTGGCTACTGACTTGAATATGAAATGCTAAAGCGATTCCGGCGTCTTTATAGGCGTAGAAAGCTTAGCACAATACGTTTGGGTCAGTAAAATCGTCACCCCAGAAAGCAAATACGTGTGAAATCCACCGCAAAAGGCGGCTTCACGCAAGTATAACAGAGAACACTGAGAAGGAGGAATGACCGATGGACTTGCTCGATATGAGAACCCTCATTCTCAATTATCTCGTCAGTAATGCCCTGTGTGCGGGCGTTGTGGCGCTCTTGTGGTTACAGAATCGCCGGCGCTTCGCTGGGCTTAGTCTGTGGCTAACTGATTTTATTATGCAGACGGCAGCTCTGGTGCTAATTGCGCTGCGCGGCATTGTGCCAGACTGGATATCCATGATCGTCAGCAATGTTCTGGTGATCGGGGGAACGATCCTCTTGTATATTGGGTTGGAACGCTTTGTCGGCCAACGCAG
>JAFGSL010000401.1 GCA_016934645.1 Anaerolineae bacterium | reverse complement strand
TGCGCTTCCATCCGGGCCAGTTCCCCGAAAGCGAACGCGCCGCCACCCGCGAAGCCGTCTGGCTGGACGAGAACGTCTTCCGCGCCGGGCCGCAGGGAGTGGATGACGTCGTCGCCGCATTGCGGAAAATCTACGAGTACCGAGAGGCGTTGACAGAATTCCAACGGTAAGAATTCGACATATGCTGCTATAATAAAGGTACGGTAAAGTCAGGCAGGCAGAAGGCACGACCCTCATAGGCATTACGACACACCGAAGCGCATACTATGTTGGGCGGGGCGAATGTAGATCAGAAAGATCAACCACCAATCTAAAAACATAAGTAACAGAAATGAGGTGTACCATGCTTAAGAATGCCAGTTTCGAACTAGGTCAGGAAGGGAATGCGTGTCAGGTCCACCGGCCCGATGGTGTGTATCAATTGGCGCGGGGCGAAGTCGATAAACCGCGCGAGTGGACTGTGTTTTACCTGCATGACAAAGGGTTCCGGCCGCCGTGGGACGTCGACAACTATGATGGATGGTGCGAGCCGGAAGTCAAGATTATCCCCAAGCAGTTTCCGTTTTTGGACCCCCCGCGTATCAGCGAGGGGAGTTACGCCATCAAGTTCTTCACAATGTGGCGGATCCACCGGGCTGGCCTGTTTCAGAAAGTCAGGGTCAATGCGGGTGATCGCTTACGGTTCACGATAGATGCCCACGCCTGGAGCAGCACGGATGATAATCCACAGACCAGCGATGGGGTCGGAGATGGCGACTTCTTCGCCCTGGAGGGGACCGCAACAGATGACGCCCAGCGAAACGTTACGTTCAAAGTCGGGATCGACCCCACCGGAGGGACAGATCCGTTTGCCGATGCCGTGATTTGGGGAAAGGGTGCGCATGTATACAATGCCTACCATGCGCTGCCGGCGGTCGAAGCCGTGGCACAGGATCAGTATGTCACAGTGTTCGTGATAGATCAAGTCCTGTGGCGATTTAAACACAATGATGTGTATTTCGACAATGCACGTTTGGAGGTAGTGCCGTCATCCCAGCCTATCCAATGTCCCGTAGCACGCGAGCCTTATGAGCGCACGTATGCCTTGCTCCCCCCAGGATATAGTTTCGAATGGATCCAAGCCCTGGAAGAAGTGTGGAAGCGGCAGCATTTCACGATCGGCGCCAATGCCGACGACGCATTTGCGCGGATCAATGGAGTGCCCAAGTGTACCGTGTTAGCCCTGAATCCAAGCGCCTGGGACGTCGATTTGGAGGCGCTCTACCAACAGCATTATCCATCCACGGCAGACAGCATCGTTCACTACGTCCCGATCGAGGCGACCACGCCTGCCGCGTGGGCTGAAGGCGTGCGCGCGTATCACGAGCCGGGACCTGAACCAGAACCAGAACCAGAAGAAGAACCAACCATACCCGCCGATATTCCACATTTCGGTAGAGGAACACGGATTGGATACCACACGATTATACCGCGCCAAGTCCCTCAGCACGTGGTCGCGCTGGCGCAGCAAGGCGCGGTAGTACCGGTGTGCAAGTTTGTGGATGACTGGTCAGGGATGGATACCATCAAAGCCGGTTCACCGCAGACGCTGGTCGTCGCGCGCAAGACCTTCGGTGGTGACGAAGGCGTGCATGGTTTGTCCCAGATGAACGAGACGGAGATTGCAAAAGAGGCCGAGCGCTTGATGTCAGCCCTACATGCCAAGTGTATGGCAGAGCGACAGTATGACGGTGACCGGCTGCGATACATCGACTATCTGGAATCGCCGATCAATGAAGCTGACCCGCCCGGCGCAGAAGGATACGCCAAGTTGGCGAAACTGATGATCTCGATGATGGACATCGCCGAAAACTGGGATCTGCCAGTCAAAAAACTGGCGCTGTTCTCATTGAACGCCGGCACGCCGGAGTGGGATGAGATGGTCGCGATGGTACAAACGGGCGTGTTCGAGCGGATGCAGGCGGGCGGCCACATCCTCAGTCTGCACGAGGGCGCGCTGCCGGTCGCGGGTTATTCGATGGAGACAATGCCTATCGACCTGTGGTGGGGGTCAGGGCATACCATTCCCGGCGCTCCTGTGGTGCCGGGCAGTGGCGCTTTGTGCTGCCGTTACCGGTATCTGCTGCATTTGATCAGACAGCGCGGACTGTATGTCCCGATTCTGATCAGTGAGTTTTATGCAGGCGGGGGCTATGAGTGGGCAGACCCGGAGCAGGTCATCCAGCGGATGGCCTGGTACGACGAACAAGTGCGCCAAGACCCTGAGATCATTGGGGTTACGCCGTTCACCTTCGGAGGCAAGGGTGTGGGGTGGGATGCGCAAGACTACGACTTCATGCTGCCGCGTCTGCTTCAGTATACGCTCGAACAGAAAGATCGGCAAAACGCCTAGACGCTAAACAGATTCGCACCCGATTACCTTCACACAAACGTCGGCGCCTGTAAATTACAGGCGCCGACGTGATTGTAATGCGCGAATCGCCGCCTAACGCCCTACCACCCGCCGCAAGAGCGCGATAAGACCACGCAGCCAGGCGAAGGCATCGCTGCGGCTGGAACCGGTCTGCGAAACCGGCTGATTCACGGGCTGCGGTTCCGGCTCCGCCTCCACGGGCGCTTCCGGGTCGTAGACCGAGACGACCTCACCGTTGTGATCGAAGAGCACGCTCGTCCCGCTTTGCAGGAAAGCGCGCGCGGCGGGATCATCCGCCAGCGCAAAGTACGCCTCGGAACCAAACTCGATCTCGCGGTCGATCTTGATGTTCGCCGCGATCCACGCCTGGCTGATTGGCTCATCGACGTTTCCCTGCGCCTGCACCAACGACAAATCGACGTATTGCCGCGACACCTGCGCCATGCTGCGCTGTTCGCGGTTGTAGACGTTTGCGCCGGTCGCCAAACCCGCCCGGTCGGTTTGCTGGTAGCTCAGGTTTTGCGCCCGCGCCTGCACCGTCGTCCGCCCGGAGACCTGGTTTAGCTCCGATTGGTTCTCATACAGCGCCATGTTCTCCATCGAGGCCGCGCCGTTCGCCTGCGCCGAGATCACGAACGTCGTGTACGGCGTGACGATGCCGTAGCCCAGGCCCAGCGCGCGGATTTCCTCGATCAGCGCCGTGCGCTCGCCCTCGACGCGCACCTCGTCCAGCAACGCCCCCACGCGGCGCGTGGCCCACAGGCGCGGCACGAAGTCGTGATCGCCGGTCGCCGTCAAATCGAAGTGATAGACGTACTCGCGCGGTTCCTCTCCGGCCCGCCCGCGCACCCGCACCGTCACCTGATCCTTCGTCGCCGTGTAGCGCCCGGCGAGCAGTACGCTCGATCCACGGAACAAATCGGGCATCGTCGGCGGGTATAGATCGGTGACGCGCATGCCTTCGAATTCCACCTCCACGTCGGTGAGCACGGGATTGGCGATGCGCCCGTAGAACTCGGAGAGCGCCAATTCGAGGTTTTCGCC
>JAFGSL010000400.1 GCA_016934645.1 Anaerolineae bacterium | reverse complement strand
TTGCTTGCCTGCGTATTCGTGCTACAACTATTGCCAGTGTTTCACGCCGTCCTATATCTGCAAAGGAGATGACTCGTTATGGACAAACCTAAACTCAACTATGGCAAGACCTTCCTTATTGGCTTTGGCTTCTTCGGTATCAGTGTCATGTGGACGTTGTACAACGCCTATGTCCCTATCTTCTTGCAAGCCGGGAATCCCGACTTCAAGGCGGTTGGAGAAGTTGGTTTTGGCCTCAAGCCAGGGCTGACCGGCCTCATCATGACACTCGACAACTTCGCGGCGTTCTTCCTGCTGCCTATCATCGGGGTATGGTCGGATCGGGTGTGGACGCGCTTTGGGCGGCGGATGCCCTTCATTCTTGTCCTCGCGCCGATTTCGATTGTCGCCTTTATCTTGATCCCGGCAGCGGTAGGGATGATCCCGATGGCCTTGAACGGGCAGTCGGCGCAACTGGGTGGGCAGTTGGCGTTGTTCATGATCGCAATTGGGGCGTTCTTGTTGGCGATGGCCGGCTTCCGCACGCCCGTCATTGCGCTGATGCCCGACCTCACGCCCAGTCCGCTGCGCTCGCAGGCCAACGGCATCATCAACTTGATGGGCGGTGTTGGTTCATTGATTGCGACGCTCGGTAGTAGCCTGCTCTATAAAATGGGACGGATCACGCCGTTTGTGTTTGGCGGGATATTGATGGCGGCAGCGGTGGCAATGTTGTTCATCTTTGTCAAAGAGCGGCGCGAGTCGGTGGTGTCGGCTGCTGACGAGGAGACAGAAGGTTTTAGCGCACTGCGCGGGATTCGCCGCGTGTCGCCGGAAGCGCGGCGCAGCCTATGGTTCCTGATGGGCGCGATCTTCTGTTGGTTCGTGGGCTACAATGCTACGGAGACCTTTTTAAGCTCGTATGGCGTCAGTGTGTTGGGTATCTCGACGGGGCAGGCGCCGTTGCTGATGGGCATGGCCTCATTGACCTTTCTGGCCTTTGCGGTCCCTTCCGGCTACATCGCCGCGCGTGTTGGACGGCGCAAGACAATCATCGTCGGCCTGGCCGTGTTTGGCGTGCTGCTGCTGGCCAACTTCTTCCTGCGCAATGCCACGCTCATCTGGCCGATTATGGGGATTGGCGGATTGGCCTGGGCTTTGGTCAACATAAATTCCTTGCCTATGGTCGTTGACACCGCTGCCTCCGACGCCGATGTGGGGACCTACACGGGCTTGTACTACATCGCCTCGCAGTTGGCGGCGATCGTCGGCCCGATCCTCAACGGTCACATTGTGGAGTGGTTCGGCAATGACTACAACCTCATCTTCGTGGTCACGCCGTTGTTCTTCTTATTCGCCATCCTGTGCATGTTGCGGGTGACAAAAGGCGAGGCGAAAACGGAGACGGTCGTGTCCTAGCTGTACCAAAGACTACAAAAGTCTCAGCCGGCATCGGCATAGTGTGCGTTTCTTGTTTCACGATGGGGCTTGTCGGACCAGGTAACTCGTGAGACTTTTGTAGTCTGCACTTTACGGGACGATTTTGAGCGCAACGGCAGGAGTATCCGGCAGGGTGCGGGGCAGCGTGAGCGCCAGGGCCGATCCGCGCCGCCGCCACGCGAAGGGCGCGTTGTAGCCGAGCACATAGACGCTGGCCGTCTCCGGCACTGACAGTGCGGGAATTTCCAGGTGATCGGTCTGCGGCTTGCCGAGCAGGATGGCGTACAGCGCGTCGTCCTTCTGTGTAAAGCGTACCGGCAGACCTTCGCCGGTTTGCCCTTCGGCGCGGCTCCAGGGCCGAGTGTCGAAAATCGCCTCGCCGTTGAGCTTGAGCCACGCGCCGAGTCCCTCCAGGCGCGCGACCTGCTCCGGCGGGATCGCGCCATCGGCCATCGGGCCGACGTTGAGCAGCAGGTTGCCGTTCTTGCTGGCGACGTCGGCCAGCAGGTGAACGAGATCTTTTACAGAGATGAGGTCTTCAGGCCGCTCATCACGATTGTATCCGAAGGACTGTCCGAGTCCGCGCGTGGCTTCCCATTTCTGCGCTGTGGCTTTGGTGTAGGTGGTGTACTCCGGCGTGCGAAAATCGCAGTGCGCGCCGCCGGTTTGCAGCCGCGCGAGGAGGCTTTGGGGATGTGTCAGCGCCCGGCGGATCACCCAACGGATGAACCGGCGCCCCAAACCTGTCAGGTTTCTGAAACCTGGCAGGTTGATTTGCGTGAAGCGATCGTTGACCACGCCCTCGGAAACGGTGTTGTAGTAGTGGGCGAACAGCGCCGGCAGGTCGGCGGAGGCCGGGTAGCCGATGTCGTTCCAGAGCACGGATGGCGCGTAACGCTCGATGAGTTCGCGCCAGTGGGCGTCGGCGTAGGCGGTGTAAGCCGGACCGTTGGGGATCGCCGTCGCCATGTCGGCGAAGTCGCGGATGACGACGTTCTTGAAGGTGAAATCCAGCCCGCCGGAGTAGTATAGTCCCATCCGCATCCCGCGCGCGCGGACGGCGGCGGTGAGTTCGCCGATGCAATCGCGCTCGGCGCGCCAGTCCGGCTTGTGCGGGTTGGGGGTGGCGCTCGGCCACATTAAAAAGCCATCGTGGTGTTTAGTGACCATCACCACATAGCGTGCGCCAGCCCGGCGGAAGAGATTGGCCCACGTCGAAGGCTCCCACGTCCGCGCCGTCGCGTTGAATTGCGGGCCAAACCCAGCGTATGGGGTATGTTTGCCGTAGGTTTCCAGGTGATGTTTCCATGTGGGGCTGCCGTCGATCTGCATCGCCTGGCAGTACCACTCGGCGTAGGGATTGTGCGTGAACCAGTGCGCGTCGCCGTGTTGCGCGATGACTTCGCGGAGGTTGCCCGCGCGCGGCGCCCATCCGGGTACGGAGTACGGTCCCCAATGGATGAAGATGCCCAACTTGGCATCCTCGAACCAAGCCGGGACCGGACGCTGTTTTACCGAAGCTAGAGTGGGGCGGTACGTTTGCATGGCCCTATTAAACCACAAATCTGTAGAACTGTAAGCGTCTCACCGGATTGAACGGATGAAACGGATTTTTGAACGGTGCTCAGACTATTTGACTAACGACTATCCGACTATTTACAGGAGTAGCCTATGTCCGACCAAATTCATATCAAAGACCTGCTGCTGAGAACGATCATCGGCATCAACGATGAGGAGCGCCGCAATCGCCAGGACGTGTTGATCAATATCACGTTCTTCGCCGACTTGCGCCCCGCCGGGATTTCTGACCAGATCGGCGATGCGGTGAACTATCGCACCATCACCAAGCAAATCATCGCCATGGTCGAGGCGTCGAGCTTTTTCACGGTGGAAAAGCTGGCGGCTGAGATCGCCGCGATCTGCCTGGCAGATGCGCGCGTGGAGGCGGTGCAGGTGCGGGTGGAGAAACCGGGCGCGCTGCGCTTCGCCCGGTCCGTCGGCGTGGAACTCTACCGTACACACGCCGATCTGGAGAGACGGCAAAATCGCGTTTTTATCGCTATGGGGTCTAACATCGACGCCACAGATAACTTGCGTGAGGCGACACGGCTGCTGGCAGAGCAGTGCGCCCTGCTGGCCTTCTCTCCGGTTTACGAGACAGTGCCTGTCGGCAAACTCGACCAACCGAACTTCCTCAATGCAGCGGCGCTCATCGAGACGGATTTGTCGGCGGCAGAACTGAAGCATAACGTGTTGTCGGGAATCGAATCTCAGTTGGGGCGCGTGCGGATGTCCGACAAAAACGCCCCGCGCACCATTGACCTGGACATCGCCTTGTTCAACAGCGAGATACTGGACGTCGATGCACGTCATATCCCCGATCCCGACATCTTGCAATATGCCCACGTTGCCGTGCCATTGGCCGATCTCGCGCCGCAGTACCGCCATCCTGAAACGGGACAGACGTTGCGGGAGATTGCCGAGCGCACGTTCATGGGCGGCATGATGCGCCGTGATGACGTACAACTGTGAAATTTTAAACACGAATGTCTACATTCGCCGAATCTTCACGAATCTACACTCGTGCTCTACACGACCGGGAAACCGCAAACTTCCCGGTTTTGTCTATTTAATACACTCAAATACTTGACAAAAATTAAACAAAGTGATATACTATAGCTAATTGAAATCTATAATCTTGTTAGCCTTTAAGGAGAGAACGATGAACCAGCCTTTGCAAATTACACCGAGCGATTACGATGTCTTTCGTAATGATCTGTTGGATATCCCCGCACAGGAGTGTACTGGGGAGATTGAGTGCGCCGTGGGGATGATCCTCGAAGCGATCGGCGAGGATCCCACGCGCGAGGGCCTGCTCCGCACGCCGAACCGGGTTTCCCGCATGTACGAGGAGTTGACCGCGGGCTATCACGTCGATCCGGTGCGCTTGATCAACGACGCGCTCTTCGATGTGAATTACGACGAAATGGTTATCGTCAAGGACATCGACTACTACAGCCTGTGCGAGCACCACATGCTGCCGTTCATGGGCAAAGTCCATGTAGCCTACATCCCCAACGGTAAGGTGATCGGCCTGAGCAAAATCCCGCGCATCGTGGAGATGTTTGCCCGGCGCTTGCAGGTGCAGGAACGGATGACGAAGCAGATCGCGGAATTCCTCGACGAGACGCTGCACCCGCAAGGCGTTGCCGTTGTGGCCGAAGGGCTGCACATGTGCGCAGCGATGCGCGGTGTGAAGAAGGCCAACGCCCGCATGAGCACCAGCGCGATGTTGGGCAACTTCAAAACTTCGCAGGCCACCCGCAACGAGTTCTTTTCGCACATCGGGCGGCGCTCGGTGAATTTCTAACCCATATCCCGCAGTATTCTGTTAACACAACATTCGCGGGCCGAATACCGGCCCGCGAATGTGTTTTGAAACGTCAGTGAGATTCTACGTCCCTTCCTGCCAGGAATCCAGATAGTGTTTCTGCGCCTCGGTTAGCACGTCGATCTGCACGCCCATCGCCGCGAGCTTGAGTTTGGCGATGGCTTCGTCGATGGCCTCCGGCACCGCATAGACCGTGTGCTCCAATTCCTCGGCGTGCGCGAGCATGTACTCGGCACAGAGCGCCTGGTTGGCGAACGACATATCCATCACCGCGCTCGGATGCCCTTCGGCGGCGGCGAGGTTGACCAGACGCCCTTCGCCCAGGATGTTGATGTGTCGCCCATCGGGCAGAACGTACTGCTCGACGAAGGGCCGGATGCGGCGCGGCGCGCCGGTCGCTATTTCGGCCAGCCCCGGCAGGTTCAGTTCGACGTTGAAGTGCCCGGAGTTGCAGACAATAGCACCGTCCTTCATCACCGCGAAGTGCTGGGTGTCCACCACGTTGATGTCGCCCGTAGAGGTGACGAAGATGTCGCCAATCGGCGCGGCTTCGAGCATCGGCATCACGCGGAAGCCATCCATCACCGCTTCCAATGCCTTGAGCGGGTCGACCTCGGTGACGATGACGTTGCCGCCCATCCCCTTGGCGCGCATCGCAATGCCCCGGCTGCACCAACCGTAACCGCCCACCACCACGTTCTTGCCGGCGATGAGGACGTTGGTCGCGCGAATGATGCCGTCGAGCGTGGATTGCCCGGTGCCGTAGCGGTTGTCGAAGAGGTGCTTGGTCAGCGCGTCGTTCACGGCGATGATGGGGTATTCCAGCGCGCCTTCCTTCGCCATC
>JAFGSL010000054.1 GCA_016934645.1 Anaerolineae bacterium | reverse complement strand
TTCATCGGGGATGCTGTGATCGAAAAAAGTGAGATTGTCGCGCACGGTAGCCTGGAACAGTTGCACATCCTGCGTCACCATCGCCACACGCTGGCGCAGCGCCTTGAGCGACGGCTCACGGAGGTCCACATCATCCAAACAGATTCTCCCCTCAATTGGATCGTACAAGCGGAAGATCAAGCGCGCCAACGTCGTCTTTCCACTGCCAGTGCGCCCTAACAAACCCAGAACTTTGCCTGGTTCCAGATCGAACACCACATCCTTGAGCACCGGCTCGTCGGCGTGGTAAGCAAACGAGGCGTGGTCGAAATGCAAAGCCAAGGGGCCGCCGCCAGGAGCGACGCCAGAGCCATCATTGATTTTGCTCGTGATGGCGCGCAGTTCCGTCAACCGCTCGGCGGCCGCACCTGTATTTTGCAAGCTCTCGGCCTGCTGCGTCAGTTCACGGATGGGACGCCCCAACAGATTGACGTAGTGAATGATAAGGAACACCGTCCCGATGGTGATAAGGTCGGCGCGGATGAGGAGATAGCTACTCATTATCGCCATCGTCTGGCCAATCAATGCCATAGCACTACCCACCGAGCGCACGACAAAAAACATCCGCCAGGTCTTTTTCCAGAAATTCATATTGGCGTAGGCCAGTTGATACAACCCACGCAGTACAAAATCCACTGCTCCGCTGGAACGGATGTCCTCCGTGCCCGAAAGTCGCTCTTCCAGATAACCAAACAGTTCGGCGGTAGACTCGCGGAAAGCCTTCTGCGCGGGCACAGCCAGATTGCGCACTTTATTCAGTGAGAACAGGGCAAAAATGGCAAAGAGACCAAATGCCAGGCCCAGTCGCCAATCCTCCAATAGCAACGCAACAATGATACCCATCAACAACAACACATTGCCGATAATGCGGATGACCAATTGCGAGAAAAAGTTAGAAAGCTCCATCACGTCCCCGTCGATGCGCTCGATGAGCTTACCGGGCGGCGTCTCATTATGGAAAGTCATATCCAGATAGATGCAATGCCGCGCCAGCTCGCCGCGAAGCGCGTTGGTCGCAGTCCAGGCCACAGTCTCGCCAAAATATGACGCACCGATAGCGATGACTTGCTGCGTCAGTGCCAGGCCTATGTAAGCCACCGCCGACATCAGCAAAACTCGCGCCTCCGCCCCCGTCTGTGCCGCGTCAATGAAGCTACGCATAATTTGTGGATTGAAGACCTGCAGACCAATGCTACTGAGTAGCAGCACTGTTAAAATGGCGAAGTGTAGCTTCTGCGGTCTGATGTGATGGGCGAGTAAATCCCAGTAATTCTTCAACGGGATATTCATGCACACACTCCTTGAACGACGCCTGACTCGATCGCAATAAAGAGGTAAAGCGATTGTAGAGCCTACGTTAATGAACGCGCAACACAATATTATACCACAAACACAGACCTTCAAAGCTTGTCATCGGGATTTTGTGTGTTAGAATCATCTGTTGGAGTCTGACATATTATGGCGCATATTCTTCCGCTTTTATTGTACACGGGCCTCGGTGGCGGGGTACTGCTGCTTGGCATGTCATCGATACCGCGACTGCGCTTTCTGCGCAAACCTGTGAACGCCGGTTGGCTGACATTGCTCGCTTTCCTCTGGCTGCTGTTGCCCCAACAAGGGCGCTGGCTGCCATCGCTATGGACGCCAGGATCAGTCCTGGGCGGGCAAATTTTGTTGGACTTGACGCCCGCCGTGTGGCAACTCGGCTTGATTGTAACGTTGGTCTTCGCTGGCGTGGCCTGGTTCGAAGTAGCCGAACGGCGAGACAAACCCACCCTCTCCGGGACAGTCGTCCTTATCATCCTGATGATCACGTGGTTGACGCTGATGAGCGGTTCGCTGCTCACCATGCTGGCCATGTGGGCCGTGTTCGATCTGGTGTGGGGCATTGCCGGGTTGATGTCCGGCGCAGAGGGCGAGCGTATCATTTTTGGTATGGCGCTGCATGGCATCGCCTCTCTGATCCTATGGGCGGCTTCGTTGTTTATGCTACAAAGCGGGGTTAGCGAACTGTGGTGGCTGATGTGGCCGAGCGAGCCGATGCTGATCCTACTCCTGATAGCCGCGTTCATAAGAGTAGGTTTCTACCCATTCCAAATCGTCTTCCCGAAGGGCCTCGGATTGACGCGCTCGCTCAGTCTGGTGTACTTTATGGGGCCGGTGACGGGCGTTGCGCTGCTCTACCGCTTGGTGACGTTGCCGGGTCTTCAACACCTGCCGGATTGGATGGCAATCTGGGGCATCCTCGCGCTGCTATGGAGTGGCCTGGTTGCCTGGATGGGCCATCGCCAGCCGACCGTCGCGGGAGCCTCCCATGCACTGTTTATCGGGCTGGTGACCGGAGCCTGCGTCATCGGATCCGGTCCGTTGTTGTTACTCATGTCTGGGCTATGGGCAGCCAGCGGCGCATTGTTAGCCCTAGGCCGTGGCCGCGACCCGCACGCCATCGCGTGGACGTGGCCGGTGTGGTTAGCCGTGCTCTTTTTCCTGGGCGCGCCGCCGTCCCCTGTGGGTAACCTCTACGGGCAGTTGGTCGAGGCGCTCCCATGGACGTTGCGCATAGCGCTGCTCCTCGGCGCGAGCTGTATCGGCGCCATCTTCATCCAGCGCGTGACCCCATTCGCGCGTGGCGCCACCACGCCGCCGACGATGTGGCAGCGCAGCGCCATGATTGCCGGGCTTGGCATCACAACAATAGCCTTGATTCTCACTGCGATCCTCACAGAGCCGCTGCCGTTCTCGTGGCTAGGGTTCGGTTTCTGGTTGCTGAGCGCGCTCGGGGCAGGGGTCTTGGTCTACTGGAGCAAACCACTGCGCGAACGCGCGCGGTATGCTCAACCGGTCATGGAGTTCATCGATCTGCAATGGCTTTACCGATCAATATGGCGCGGCACCGAGCATCTGCTGAGCGTGCTGCGCGTCACTGCCGATGTGCTGGAAGGAAGCGCATCACTGCTCTGGTCGCTGTTGATCCTGCTCTTGATCTTGCTGGTGGTGGGAAACCAATGAATCCTTTCAATGCCTGGCTAGACCAGGTTTCCGCATCGATATCGGCCCCAGCGGCTTGGGCGATTTTTATGGCCGGCGCAGGCATCTATTTGATCAACGTATGGCGCATCCGTTTCCTGATTTTGATCGCGCAATACTTCTTCGTCGGCATCCTTTTCGCCCAGATTTTCGACACGCGCCCGGAGATGGCGCTCTT
This sequence comes from Anaerolineae bacterium, assembly GCA_016934645.1. Next base: position 5,459 of record JAFGSL010000054.1, on the reverse strand, counting down.
GAAGATTCTGGTTGGGTGGCTGATTTGCGGCGCATTTTTGATCAGCGCACGTGTCCGCGCCAACGCAATCGCCCGTGAGCAAGCGAGGAAACAGAGCGAGATGCCGGATGGCGGCGCGCAGATAGACAGCCGGCGACCTTTCCGTTGGGCGTCGAACCTCCCCTTCCGCATCCTCTCGCTGATCGCGATGACGGTGGTGGCGTATTTGGCTGCGGAGAAGTATCCTCTGCCGTTTATCTCGGCAGATCTGGCGCTGGCTTGCTTCATCCTGATTATCCTGGCAGTGCTATTCATCGGTACGGAGGAAGATGATGTGATGATCGTGGGTGTGGGCGTCCTCAACCTGCTGGCAGCGCTGGACATCTTTTACTCCGCGCAGGACCCCGGCTTGCTGGTAACCGGACTGTTGGTGATGGTCAACTTGCTCGTCGGGCTGGCGGTCTCCTATCTCGCTGCAGTCGAGGTGGCCGAATGACGCTTCCTGGCCCTGTCGTTCTGATCGGCCTCCCGATGGCGATGTCCTTCGTGCTCTATGTGTTGCGCCGGTGGACGGCGCTCATGGCACTTCTGGCGACGGTCACAGCGCTCTTCGGTGGGTTGTTGGTACTGTCCGCACCGCTAATCGACGACCTGTTGTCACGCCGCGCAATCAACGTCATCGTGGGACAACCTTTTTACATTCTAGGGCGTGTGTTAGCCGTCGAGCCGGTGGATCGCTTGCCGCTGATCTTCATCTTCTTCACGGCAGCCGGATTGTTCGTCATCGCCTGGCGCTTACTGCCCCATTCCAACTTCTTCCCCACAGGATTGATGATGGTCGCCATGCTGGCCGGGGCGATGATGCTCAAACAGGTGGTTTACACAGCCTTATTGATCGAGATCGCGGCTGTGCTCGCCGTTTTCCCGCTCCACGAGCCGGTCGGCGGGCGTTATGGTGGGGGAAGCGGCAAAGGCGGCGCACGTTACATCGCCTATGTCACCCTGGCGTTGCCCGGCCTGATGATTACCCAGTTGCTGCTGGAACTCTTCGCCATCTTCCCCAACGATACGGGATTGCTGCAAAGCGCAACAATTCTGCTGGGGTTGTCTTTTGCCATTTTGCTGGGCGCAGTACCCTTTCAGGCGTGGCTTTCGACGGTAGCCACCGATGGCTCACCACCGGTAGTGACGTTCCTCTTCACCGTGAATATGGGCGCAGTATGGTTCATGTTATTGGCGTACCTGGAATCCTATGCGTGGCTAGGGCAGCAGGCGATGTTTGGCCCACTCTTCACCACGGTCGGCCTGTTGATGATGATGATCGGCGGGTCGCTGGCGGCTGCACAGCGCCGTCTGGGCCGCCTGATTGGATACGCGACGCTAGTGGACAATGGCGCGATGTTTCTGGCATTAGGGACGCGGCAGATAGCAGGCGTAGCGCTCACCGTGATGCTGTTGATGGCGCGGCCCCTAGCGTTGGGTTTGATGACGATGGGGCTGGATGGAATAAAGCGTCTGAGTGGCGGCGATGATAGTACCGCTAACAACGGCGCCGGTAGCGGCATCAACCTGGAAGGCGCCGGATGGCGCGCGCCCTGGCGTGCGATCGCCTTTGTCGTCGGCGGCATCGCCATGGCCGGTTTCCCGCTCTCGCTGAACTTTGCCGCCCACTGGGGCCTCTATCGCGTTATCGCCGAGACAAATCTGTTTCAGGCTCTGTTAGCTCTGATGGGCTGCGCGGGCGTGATGATGGGTGTAATCGGCGTCGCGCGCACGCTGTTCGCACCACGGCCAAAGGCGACGGCGCTAAGTGTGGCGGCGCAAGAGCGCGCAGCCGCGCAGGAACCCTCTACACAAAACGAGAGCCGGGAGGATCTCGTGGTGCTGATTCTGATCATCGTATTGATCAGCATGACGCTGGCGCTTGGCGTATTCCCGGGCACAGTCAGCCAAATCGCCTTACAAATGGCCGAGGGTTTTACCTTCTTCTAAGGGATAGTGGAATGACGCTGAATCTGTCAGATTATCGTGTTCGCCAACGCGACTATCTCCTGAGCATCACGCAGGCAATGATCTCGCGCCTGAACGTGCGTGCGGTGCTGCGCCTGATCCTGCAGGCGGCGGTGGATATGCTACAAGGCCAGTCGGGTCTGGTTGCGCTGTACAACCCCGATGGCGCATTCGCGTTCTGGGCCAGCTACGGCCTGCCGCCTGCGCTGGTCGACGCCTTCCAACCACTCGTTGATGATGTGCCTGCCGTAGAGAAAGCAGAGGAGTTCGCCATTCCCGATCTGTCGGAGAAGCTCGCGCAGATCGCCGAGGAGACCGGGCTGCTCCTGCGGCAAGTCGTGGCGCTGCCGATGGTAGTCGATGCGGCCGATAGCCGCGCGGGCGGAGAGTCGCGACAGGATTTCCTCGGTGTGCTGTTCGTCTTCCGCTCACACAGCCTGAGCTTTTCGCCGGACGATCGCCAGATCCTCAAGAGTTTCGCCGATTACGCAGCAATTGCGGTGAACAACGCGCAGTTGTACGAAGCGGCAGTCACCGAGCGTGGACGGCTGGATGCCCTGCTCGAATCCAGCGGCGACGGCATCATGGTCTTACGCCCCGACTTGAGCATCGAACGCCTCAACCGCGCACTGGCCTCACTCACCGGCTGGACTGCCGAGGAAGCCATAGGACGGCCGCACAATGCCGTCATCGTGTGGGCGCGGCAGAACTCTGACATGACGCTTGACCATGCAATAGAACAGGGGTGGCCATCGCGCGACAGTAGCGTGGGGACGGGGCGCACAGCAGCGACCAGCCGTACACTTTACGTGGAAGGCGAACTGCGACGTCGCAACGGCAGCGTGGTCTCGGTGGGCATCACCTACGCACCGCTGTTGGCGCGCAACGGTCGGCTGATCAACATCATCTGCACCGTCCGTGACATCACCCGTTTCCGCGAAGCCGACGTTCTCAAAGACACATTCATCTCCGTCGTCTCGCACGAACTCAAGACCCCGGTCTCTATCATCAAAGGCTACGCCGAGACGCTGCGCCGGCCAGAAGCGCGCCGTAACCTGGCACTGGTCGAGGAAATGCTGGCCTCCATCACCGAGGAATCGGATCGATTGGCGCGTCTGGTGGATGATCTGCTCGACGCATCGCGCTTGCAAGTTGGAGGGCTGCCCTTCCGCGATGTGGAAGACGTGGACCTGCGCTTCATCGCCCGCCGCGTCATCGAACGGTACGCCCCACAAACCTCACACCACCAGCTCATCCTGGATTTTGTACCGGCGGACGATTTCCCCACCGTCAGCGGCGACCCGCAACGCCTGGAGCAGGTGCTCGACAACCTGGTTTCCAACGCCATCAAATATTCACCGCGTGGCGGCGTGGTGGAAATCAAGGGTGAAGCTTCGGCAGTTGAAGTGGTTATCTCGGTACGCGATGAAGGCGTGGGCATCCCCCTGGAAGAGCAAGAACGCATTTTTACCCGCTTCCACCGCGTCGAAAGCCCGGAGACACGCGCCGTTTCTGGCACTGGATTGGGCTTATATCTCACTCGCGCGATCGTGCAGGCGCACGGCGGACGCTGTTGGGTCGACAGTATCCCCGGAAAAGGCGCAACGTTTTACGTCGCCCTTCCGCGAGAGACAGGACTGGCGTTATGGCGCGGCGCTGAAGTCGAAATCGCGCCGCAAACACCACTGGACGACACGATCATTCTCGATATGTGATACACATTTCTCATTTCTGATTTTTAATTCCCAATTTCGCACAAGGAGTAACAGTTATGCCACCAAGATATTATGCCACCGTCGCGTGCCCGGTCTGCGGGACGCGCTTTCAAACGCCGGTCGAACAAATCCTCGACGTGCGCGTCAATCCGGAAGTGAAGAACCGGATGCTCAGCGGCTCCGTCAACGTCGCGATGTGCCCGGCCTGCGGGAATGGCGGGGCGCTCAACATCCCCTTCATCTACCACGACCCGGAGAAAGAAATCGCGCTGCTTTTCCTGCCCTTTGGCGTGGGCAATGGTGAAGTGGAACGCCAGAAACTGGCCGGACAGTTGACCCGTCAATTGATGGACGCGATCCCACAAGAGGAACGCAGGGGCTACCTCTTCCAACCGGAGACGTTCCTCACTATGGAAAACATCGTCAAGCGTGTGTTGGAACTAGAAGGCGTCACCGACGAGGATATGGAACGCAGTCAAGCACAGCGCGAATTCCTGGACAAATTCCTGTCCGCGTTGGAAGAAGAATGGCCTGCCCTGATAGAGGAAAACGAGGCGTTGCTCGACGAGAACTTCTTCGGCCTGTTACAATACACGATGCAGGTTATCGCGATGTCCGGCGCAAGCGGCGGCGACTTCAGCAAAGTAGAAAAAGGCTACACCTATCTCATCGAAAACACCACCATCGGCCAACTGCTCACCAAGCGCACTGAAGTCGTGCGCGCGTTTGCCGACGATCCCACGCAAACGTCCCTTCTGGAGGCGCTGATCGCGGCTCCGGACGAGGAAACGGTCGCAGTTTTGGTGCAGTCGGGCCTGGCCCTGATGGATTATTCCTTCTTCCAGCAGTTGGTTTACCGGATGGAGGCGGCAGAAGATGCCGAAGAGAAAGCGCGCCTTGCTCAACTGCGCCGCAAAATCCTGGAAACCCGTGACATGATTATGGAAGCCAGTGAGGACATCGCCCGCGAGCGTGCACAACTCCTGGAGAAGCTACTCAACACGGAGGATCCGCTCAAGATGGCGCGCAGCTACCTCTCTGAACTGGATGATACATTCGCACTGGTTCTGCGCTCGGAGCTGACGGCAGCACGCAATCGCGGCGACAAGCAAAGCGTCGAGGCGCTCCAGCGCATCGCTACTGTGCTCAACCAGGTGACCGAAGAGAACATGCCACCCGAAATCGTGCTGGCGCGCCGTCTGATGACGGCAACCTCCGACGAACAAGCGCACACCATCCTCAAGAACAACCAGCAGATGCTGCACCCGCAGTTTTTCCAGTTCCTGGAAAACATCGAAGCTAACTCGCGTGAACAAGGCGAAACACAGACGGCGGATCAACTGGCGCACATCCGCGCCCTGGCGCAGCAATACGCGCCGCAACCTGAGGCGACACCCGAAGCATCGCCGTCCGCGCCGCAACCTCCCACCCCTCCACCTGCCCCGCCCGAAGACGAGACGCGCACAGCTTCTGGCCTGATCATCGCCAAGCGGTAAAAGCAGGAAGTAGTAACTGGTAACTGGTAATTAGGGATTAGCACCCAATCCCCGATCACCAATTACCGATTACCAAGGAGGGAACTATGGCGGGGAAACTGGTCCTGGTAGACGGTCATTCGCTGGCGTATCGCGCGTTCCACGCGCTGCCGGCCGATATGCAAACCTCGTCGGGAGAGCTGACCAACGCCTCCTACGGATTTGCGTCGATGCTGCTCACCGTGTTGAACGACGAGCAGCCCGACTACGTCATCGTGAC
>JAFGSL010000399.1 GCA_016934645.1 Anaerolineae bacterium | reverse complement strand
ATTGATCGCTCAAACGGCGCAAGCTCTGCATCTGGGGGATTCTTGGGCTGCGCCGTGATTCCCTCGTTTTATTGATAAGATACAAAAAGAGCTTGACGATAAACGTACCCAAGATATAATAGCTGGCTGATGCAACGCAGCAACCGCGCGCGGAATGTAGGTAGTATGCAATTGAGGAGATAATATGATTGATGCAAATGAGTTACGCAAAGGAACAACGTTTATTTTGGATGGGGAACTGTACCAGGTTTTAGAGTACCAACACTACAAACCGGGCCGGGGAAACGCCATTATCCGCACGAAAATTCGCAATTTGCGCACCGGATCCACCATCCCGCGCAACTTCCTTTCGGGAGAACGCTTCGAGGAAGCACCGGTGGAGCGCCGCACTGTACAGTATCTCTACGAAGACGGTGAAGCTTTCTACTTTATGGATACGCAAACCTACGATCAAACTCACATGAACGCCGACATGGTCGGCGACCGGGCCGGGTTCTTGAAAGAAGGCATGGAAGTCACACTCACCGTTCTCGAGAGCGAAGTCTTGGATGTCGACTTGCCCGCTTCTATCGAATTGGAAGTCGTTGAGTCGGAATTGGCTGTCGCCGGAGATACAGCCACAGGCGCAAGTAAGACGGTCGAATGTGAAACCGGTCTGAAGGTCAACGTACCGTTATTCGTCAATGTGGGTGACACAATCCGTGTCGACACCCGCAGTGGGGACTACCTCACCCGCGTATAGCCCTGTACCGGTGCCCTGATCGGCTCTGGTTCTCACACAACAGATAGGTTCTCGTGCGGTGCGCTCTTGAGCGTGCCGCACGTTTTTTAAGGAACACGTAGAAATCCCCGCAAAGGTTACGAGTATAAAAATCTTTGCCGGGTGAGTGAGGTTCTTAATGGATTTCAGTCCATACGCAGGTCGCTGGGTTGCCTTAACCGAGAATAACACGGTGGCGGGCGTCGGCACAACACGCGACGAAACGCGCGTCGCTGCACGTGCGGCGCGTCCCAAAGAGCGGTTGCGTCTAGCGTGGGTGACCATCCACCCGCCCTACATTCCTTTGCCGGAATGGCCGCTGGCTGAACTCCACAACCTCCTGCCCCAAGAAGGGGTATGGTTGGCTGGCGGGCCAGTCCGCGACTTGTTGTTGGGCCGCAACATCCACGACTGGGATCTCGCCGTTGCCGAACAGGGATGTGCACTGGCGCGCAAAGTCGCCAATGCGCTGCGAGCCGCCTATTACCCCCTGGATGATGAGCGGGATACAGGACGCGTCGTCGTCACCGATCCCCACACACACCGCCCGGTGATGCTGGACTTCGCTGTCTTGCGGGGCGCCACGCTGGAAGAGGACTTGCGGCGACGCGATTTCACCATCAACGCGATGGCACTAACCCTCGATGGCGTGCTCGTTGACCCGACAGGCGGTCAGGCCGACCTTGACGCGCGCCTGATTCGTATGGCCAGCCCCACTACCTTCAAAGATGACCCGGTACGGCTGTTACGTGCAGTACGCCAGGCCAACGCACTGCACTTTCACCTTGAGACACGCACCGAGATGGCACTGCGAGCGCAGGTACTATCGATTACAACTGTCACCGCCGAACGTATCCGCGATGAGCTGCTGGATATGCTGCGCACGATCCCGGCAGCGCACAGTCTGCACGCGCTGGCTGACGTAGGATTGCTGAGCCACGTCTTGCCGGAAATCCAGGCCTTGCAAGCCGTGCAGCAATCAGCCCCCCATTACTACGCGAATACCCAGGTTCACACACTGGCAGCAGTTTCGACTGTAGAAGGTATCCTCGCGCTCCTCAAGGGCGAAGAGCGCCCCTCCAGCACAGATAACTACGTTCCCGCGCCCAATTGGACGTGGGAATGGCTCGCCAATGCTCTGTTGCCCTTTCAAGCGGCTCTGCTGAAGTACCTGGACGAACCCGTCAACGCGGAGATGCCGCGCGCCGATCTGCTGAAGTGGGGCGCGCTGTTCCACGATGTCGGCAAAGCGGAAACGCGCACGGTAGGCGATGATGGACGCACGCACTTCTACGGCCATGCAGAAAGCGGTGCCCACTTGACGGAGACGCGCCTGGAGGCACTGCGATTTCCAGGAAAAGCCATCGCCTTCATCACTACACTGGTTGTCGAACACATGCGGCTGGCAACGATCTACAAAGAGACACTCACACGGCGCGCGGCCTACCGCTTCTACCGCGATGCCGGGGAAGCTGGCATCGCAGTCGTGCTGTTGGCACTGGCCGATGCGATGGCGGTCTGGTGCCAAGGATTGACGCAACCCCGCTGGCGTACGCTGCTACGCAACGCTGACGTGTTGCTCAAGGCCTATTTCGAGCAACCCACGGAGATTGTCGCACCGCCCGCGCTGCTCAACGGGCACGATCTCATCGCCTTGGGGCTAAAACCGGGACCGCAGATGGGACGCACCCTCGAGGCACTACGCGAAGCCCAAGCCGCCGGCGAGATTGCCACGCGGGAAGACGCCGAAAATTTCGTTACCACAACGTTGGCAGGAGCAGAGACATGAAGCAACACAAGGCAGTCTGCTGCCGCCGTTTGTTGCCGGTTCTGATTGTGTCTCTGGGGCTGATGGGCTGTCAACTGGCCCCGGCCCCATCTGCTCCCACAGAGACGACGCCGCCTACATCCGTGGCCGAAACACGTACGCTATTCCCCACCTGGACACCAACAGCCACGGCGTTGCCGGCAACGCCCTTCCCCACCCCTGCAGCAACCGCAACACCGCAGCCCACGGCCACCAGCACACCCCTTCCGGTGTGTGCTCCCATCTGGCAACGCCCGCTTTCTAAAACCGAACCGCTGCACGATCTGATTCTTTTTATAAGTACAGCCCACGCGCCGTTCGCGCCTGCAGAGGTACACCAGCGAACGCCCTCCACCCACTTGTGGGCCATTGCCGCCGATGGAAGGGAAAGCGAACGTCTGTCTACCACAGAAGATATGCTCTTTATCCGTCCCAACAATGGCTTTACAGTTGATCTGCTAGTGACGCAGCCCTATTCAATGGAAACGGATTTCGTCCGCCAGCACGCGCTCTTGCCCGAATGTGAATCGATGGCGAGGGAATTACCCTGCACTCAGGTCCAATTCTCCCCCACCGGAACATGGGCGGTCTATTTTTGGGGCGAAGAAACCTGCGGGCGCGGCATCGCTGCGCTCGACCTGCGTACCGACGATACGCGCGTCATTACCGAAACAGGTGGCCATTCCTTCACCTTCCTTACGGATGAGATGATACTTATCGGCACCGGGCACTGCGAAGGCGGCGAACTCGCTCTCGTCGACCTACACACTGGCGAACAGAATACCCTGGGCAAGGCTGGCCCCATCCAGTGGAACGCACTACGGACGGCCTTCGCCGTCAATGTCCACCTTTACCTGGGATGGGGAAGTTCCGTGTGGGGCTACGATGTCGCCCAGGAATGGCAGTTCCTGCCCCCAACAAAGCGTGACACAGAGGAATCGCAGCCGCAGTGGACACCCACAGGCGATCATCTGCTGTACCAACAGCGCGTGATTTCCTATACCATGCCGGCAAAGGCCGCACTCACCCTTGGTCCACAGCAGATTGTCATCGTCGATGCAACCACTGGCGAACAGCAGATCTTGCTCAGCGATCCGACATACGATTATCACCTGTGCACAGCATACGAAGTATGTCCATGGGAAGGCGACTTCATCGAAGTCCGCCGCATCCCTTACCGGCAGAACGTCCTAGACCTGGAACCCGATTTCAACACTGCGGCAGTAAACTGCACGGTCTACGGCTTCCGCTGTGCTGATCCAGTAGAGCGCTTCGCCCTCAACTGGCGGACAGGCGAGCTTGTTCCATGGGATGCGCGACCCGCAGCGGCAGAGGTTCCGACCGTCACCCCAACGCCCACGCCAGCAGCTACGACGCCACAGCCCATTACGCCCAATCTAGACCAACCCGCCTTCTACACGGCAGCCGATGGAACTTACACGCTGCGCTTAGGCGGGGATAAACGAAGTTTATGGTGCGTCCCAACCGGCGGGGAACCGGTGCTATGGGTCAACACTGGCGCGAATTTCACCTATGTCCCTTAGGGTCTGTAAAAGAATAAATTCCCGCGCAAACGCCCCGGGGACGGGGCTGCGAGCATGAAATATGGGAAGTTGTATTTTTACGAATCCTTAGCATGATGCGTGATGCGTAATCGGAGAGTCCTTCATTGAAATCGTTTGCATCTAATAAAAAGCTGATCTTTTTTGTCCTGATACTGCTGTGTGTCATTGCAGCACTCTCTGCCTGCGAGACGCCCGGCACGCCGACGCCCACACCGACTCCGACGCGCACGCCCATCCTACCAACCGCTACCCCCACGCTGACGCCGACGCCGACGCCCACACCGACGCCAACCGTCACCCCCACACCCACACCGACGTTGCCGCCGGGATTGCTTTTGCCAGTGCAGGCCGTCGAGCCACAGGGGTGGCCCGCACTACCCGCCGAGTTGTACTTCCTGCGCGAAGGACGCATCTGGGTATGGCTCGCCGAAGGCGGCGCGCTCGATGCTATCCCAGTTGCGGCTGAAGATACCGACGTTGAGGGCAACGGCGCCATCCTTGCCTATCGCGTAACGCCGGACAAACGCTTCATCGCTTACGCCACCGACGCCGGAAAACTCTACATCTTCGACCGCGCACTGCGAGAGCACACTTATATCCCCACCGCCGGACGGCTGATTGAGGCGCTGGCCGGCTCGCCGGCCAGCGCGTTCGAGGTCACACCGGACGGACAGTACCTGGTATACATCGCGTGGGGCGTCCAATCGACACTGCCCGATACGCCAGGAGCCGCGACGGCCTATCCCCCCTACGGCACCATCCTCGCCCTCAATCTCACGGACGTGCGCCAGCCACAGCGCGAACTGGGATTCTGCAACAGCACGACTATCGCCAAGTGCACCGGCTTGGCCCTCGCTCCGGATGGCAGCCAACTCGCTTACGAGGACAGCACGGGAGTGTGGCTGACCCCGCTCGAGGTTCCAGAACCCCGCCTGGTGTTGCCCTATGCAGAAGACCCGGGCTGGCGCTTTTCCGCCTGGTCACCCAACAGCCGCTGGTTGATCCTGGAAACACAGTCGGAGCAGAGCGCGGCATTGGCTTTGTTCAACATCGCCACGGAACAACTCATGCCCATTGACGTATCCTGCCCACAAGACTGTCACATCGCGTTGAGTTGGGGCGAGCAGAGCATCTGGATCTCCACCGACTCGCCGGAGCAAGGCTGTCTTTATGAGGTACAGCCGGTCATTGACGAATCTAGGCTGGAAATCACCTTCGGGCAATGCCTGATCGATTCGTGGGCACTACACCCCACATCGCCGCTGGCACTACCCGATGGCTGGGTCGCGTTCATCCATCGCGGCTGTGGGGCGGACTGCAACGGTCCGGCTCCCGGCCTCTATTTCCTGGGAGCGGAGGATTCCACACGGCCTATTGCACTACTCGACGACGCTGAAGGCTCTGCCCTGTGGACAACAGACGCCTCGGCCTTCCTCTACTTGGACCCAGAAAACCAACCCTACCGCCTGGGTGTGACCGGCAGCATGGGTTTCTGGGACGTCAGCCGTGCGCTCGAAGGGGCACACACGTTCCAGTGGGGGATGATGGTAGACAGTAGCCAGTAGACGTTAGACAGGGGCGCCCTGTACTCTGTCTATCGTTTGACGTCTACTGTCTACCGTTTGACGTTTTACGATTGCCGTTGTATAAAGCACGGCATGGACCTATCGATCTGCCCCAAACCAATGCGTCTATCCGGCGCTATCCTGCTTGCGCTGGTGGCCGTAGGTGCGCTGTTGGCTGCCTGCACCGCCACGCTTCCCGCTGAACCCAATCGCGTGACGCTCGTCGTCGATGGCGAACAGCGTCCCATCGTCACCGAGTTGGCCACCGTGCGCGATCTGCTGACCGCGGAAGGCATCACCATCGGCGATCTCGACCGGGTGACACCCCCGGAAACCGCCGCGCTACGCAACGGGATGACCGTGACGGTGGTGCGCGTTATCCGGCTGACGGAGACCTTCTCCGAGACGCTGCCATACGGACGGCAAGTGCTGCACGACGCCACAGTCCCCGAAGGCGAAACACGCCTGCTGCAATCGGGGCAGGCCGGCGTTCTGGAACGCGCGTATCGCATCACACTGGAAGATGGTGTGGAGGTGGAACGCACGCTGATGCAAGAAGCGGTCACCCAACCACCCCAGGATGAGATCCGACTCGTGGGCACACGCCCCAACGTCGACACGATCATCATCACCGGCACAATCGCCTACATGAACCACCAGGATGCCTGGATTCTGCGCGGGAGCAACCGCACGCGTCGCCGTGTCACAGCCTTGGGCGACCTGGACGGGCGCGTTTTTAGCCTCTCGCCGGACGCCTCCCAGTTGCTCTTCACCCGCGCCGTTACCGATGCTGAACACATCAACGAGCTATGGCTCATCCGCACCGGCGAGGCCGATCCCGAGCCCATCCCGCTCGACGTCAGCGATGTCCTCTGGGCTGACTGGCATCCTGAGGGCAACCGCATCGCCTGGACAACGGCGGAGGTCATCGAGGCCGCGCCGGGCTGGCGCGGGCAGAACGATCTCTGGACAGCGATCGTTTCTTTGCAAAATGCGCTCATCTCGCGGCGGGAAGTCCTGGATGCAGAGTCGGGTGCGGGGTACGGCTGGTGGGGAACTCGCTATGCATGGTCGCCAGACGGTGACGCGCTGGCCTACTCCCAGCCGGACACGGTGGGCGTGGTGACCCTACGCGACGCCGAACGCACCCCCTTGCTCACCTTCCCGGCGTATCGCACCTACAGCAGTTGGGCCTGGAATCCGGCGATCGATTGGTCGCCAGACGGGAACTTCGTCGCCGCTGTCATTCACACGCCGTCGCCCAACATCGCCGATCCGGAAGAAAGCCCTGTCTTCAACGTGTGGCAGTTCGCAGCGACAGGCACGTACAGCGCCGCGATGGCTTCCGAAACGGGCATGTGGGCCACGCCGCACTTCGCGCCGGATGGATCAACCCTGCTATTCGGGCGGGCGCTCGTCCCCTACCGCAGCGACACCAGCGAGCACAAGCTCTGCCTTATCGACCGCGACGGCTCCGACCAACGCTGCTTCGACGCACTTGGCGAGACCGGCATCGAACTGCCATCGTGGCGCTGGAGCCCTGAAGGAAACGTGATCGCCTTCATCCAACTGGGCGACATCTACCTGCTCACACCGAAGGATGGGAACATCATCCCATTGGTGGATGATGGGGGGATCACACAGGTGGATTGGAAATAGGTGTTAGCCCACACAAAGACACCAAGCCACTAAGTTTTCTTTGTGTCTTTGTGTGAGCCAGATTTCTCATATTTGCGAAGGAGCAAAATTATGAGCGAAGTGCAAGACATCCGCTGGAAACAACGTTTTCAGAATTTCGAAAGAGCATTCACGCTTTTAGAGCAAGCATTGCAGATCGACGCTCCATCGGACGTCGAACGCGCGGGAATGATCCAGTTCTTCGAAATGAGCTTCGAACTGGCGTGGAAACTGCTCAAGGATTACCTTGAAGAAGAAGGATTCACCGTTACAAGTCCTAAAACTGCACTTAAGCAAGCCTTTCAAGCCGGTTTCATCAGGGACGGGCACACCTGGATTGACGCACTTCAAGATCGGAACTTGACCGCGCACACCTACGATGAAGCGACCGCAATTATGGTCGAGAACAAAATCCGCCAATCCTACTATCCGATTCTGGCAGAACTGTACCAAGACTTCAAAGAGAGGCTGGCCGGATGAAACATGGATTGCTTCCCCGTGACCTGGACTACATCACCCAGGCGCTACGCCGGTTCCCGGAAGTCGAAGTGGCCCTCATCTTTGGGTCTCGCGCCAAAGGGAATTACGCGCGTGGCTCCGATGTTGACCTCGCGATCAAGGGCGAGTACATCACTTCCACCACGATCTCGCGGCTGTCGTTTTTGCTGAACGAGGAATATCCCCTGCCCTACTTCTTTGACGTGGTGCATTACGAAACACTCAACAATTCTGGCCTGGTAGAGCATATCGACCGCGTGGGAGAGATAATCTTCGAGCAATCGTCTAAAGTGTAGAACATCCGCTATGCATTAGACAAAAAGGGGGGCCTATGTTCATCTTACGAGTGTTGGTCAAGCCGATTTCGGTCATCATCGCCGTGCTGGCGGGGAACTGGCTGGGCGGTGCGCTACGTTCCCGCCTAACGGGAGAGCCAGTGCAGTCCCTACGCTTCCGGTACACCACGCCTGAGGGAAGAACCATCAGCAACATCCCGGTCGTGACGAAGTTTTACCCGGCGCTGCTCATCGGCCTGCTGCACAAGCCCCATTCGCTCCGCGCATTTCTGGCCGGCGTGGCGGCAGGAGCGCTGGTCGATGACCGGGCGGAGCGTTTGTTATGGGAGCGATTCGAGAAAGTGCTGCTATCAGGTAATACGGGAGGATTATCTGTCGAATAAGAGGTTATGCCTCTTCTGCGAGCTTTAACACATACACATATAGGTCCGAGCTTAATCGAAATCCCTGGGAGATCAGCGCCTCCAACTCAGGACGTATGGCCGCGAGCAATCCCGCACGCTTAGCACGCAATAACACACCTGGTGTGCCGGTGACGCGCAGCCCCAGCGATTCAGCCAACTGACGTGCCCGGAAATCGTCTAGCCCAACCAGAACATCCGGATGAGTATAGGCATAGGCAATCGTCGTGCGCTCTCCGGTTCCCAATCGATTGATCGGTAGTCGCTCTAAATCTTTTTGAGTCACGTGAACTGACACAGCCCAGGATAAGGCACGCGGGTCGAGTGTATCCGACCGTAAAAAACGACCCATATCCAATTCCAGCAACACTGCTTCGGAGAGATAAATCGGCGTGAACAAACTGGATAGTAACTCGATCCGGCGAATACGGCCTAGATATAGCCAAAGTGTGGTATCACAGATGATGGAGGGTTTCATCGTCGGCTAACTCTCGTTGCAGGTCGGCGCCGGTAATGTGAGTGACGGGAATGTCATACTCGGCGCAGAGATCGAGAAACATGACGCGCGGCACCCCAGCCATTTCCGCAGCCGCGCCGGAAGAGAGCTTGCCACTCCGAAACAACATCAAAGCGGCGTAGAGCCGCATATCACGGGCTAATTCCTCTGTGGTACGATTAAGCATAGATCGAACTTCGCCAGGAATACGGAGGGTAAGAGTTTCTTCCATAATGATTCACCTCCTCATTGGGACTCTGTACATTTATAAAATCATTATATCATACTCACAAGCGATTAACGAATCTACAGGAAAAGAATCTTATGCCCATATCACAACCCATCCTTGACCTGATCCGGCGTTTCGACGACAACGCCGCACAGTACCGCGATCCCGCGTACAACGAGACCGAGGCCCGCCGCGAGTTCATCGATCCCTTTTTCAAGGCGCTCGGATGGGACGTGGACAACACGCAGGGCTACGCCGAGAAGTACAAGGAGGTCGTCCACGAGGCGCGGGTGACGGTAGGCGGGCGGGTGAAAGCGCCCGATTACGCCTTCCGCGTGGGTGGCAGGCCCGTCTTCTTCGTCGAAGCCAAACGCCCCGGCGTGACGCTCCACGCGGGCCGCGAGGCCGACGAAGCCGCGTTCCAGGTACGCCGCTACGCCTGGTCGGCCAAATTGCCGGTGAGCGTGCTGACCAACTTCGCAGAGTTCGCCCTCTACGACTGCCGCAGCAAACCGGCGCGCAGCGAGGGCGCGGGCGTTGCGCGGGTGCTGTACGTCACCGGCAGCGACTATCCCGCGCGGTGGGACGAACTGGCGGGGCTGCTCGCGCCGGAGGCCATCCGCAAGGGCGCGCTGGATCGCTTCGTCGAATCCGCGAAGGCCGCGCGCGGTACGCTCGCCGTGGACGCTGCCTTCCTCGCCGAGATCGAAACCTGGCGCGACGCGCTGGCGCGCAACTTCGCCCTGCGCAACGCGGGACTGACCGTGCGCCAGCTCAACTTCGCCGTGCAAAAGACCATCGACCGCCTCATCTTCCTGCGCATCGCCGAGGATCGCGGATTCGAACCGTACCACCGACTGGGCGATCTGGCGCAGGGCAAGGATGTCTACCGCGCGCTCGGCGAAGTCTTCCGCCAGGCCGACAACCGTTACAACGCCGGGCTGTTCTACTTCCGCCGGGAAGCGGACCGCGAGGCAGATTTCGACACGTTCACGCTCGATCTCCAGGTGGACGACAAGGCGCTCAAGGACATCCTCACGAGCCTGTATTACCCGGAAAGCCCCTATGCCTTCGATGCGCTGCCCGCCGACATCCTGGGGCAGGTCTACGAGCAGTTCCTCGGCAAGGTGATCCGGCTGACGGCCGGCGGGCGCGCCAAAGTGGAGGAAAAACCGGAAGTGAAGAAGGCCGGCGGCGTCCACTACACCCCCACCTACATTGTGGATTACATCGTAGAGCTTACCGTGGGCGCGCTACTGGAAGGTAAAACGTGGCGCGAAATACGCGGCCTGGACGCGCGCGGCGTCCAACGCTACGCCCCACTGCGGGTACTCGATCCCGCGTGCGGCTCCGGCACCTTCCTGCTGCAAGCCTACCAATATCTGCTGGACTGGTATCTGGAGCAATACACTGCCGAGGATACTGCCGCACACGTCAAAGCCGGGCGTTTGATGTTCTCCCCTCGCCAGACAGGAGAGGGGCCGGGGGTCAGGTTGACCACCGAAGAGCGCAAGGCCATCCTCCTCACCCACATCTACGGCGTGGATATCGATCCGCAGGCGGTAGAAGTGACCAAGCTCTCGCTGCTGCTCAAAGTGCTCGAGGGCGAGGACGAGCGATCGTTGGGCCAGCAGTTGACGATGAGTCTGGGCAAGGCGGAGCGCGTGCTGCCCGACCTGGGGCAGAACATCCGCTGCGGCAACAGCCTCATCGGCAGCGACTTCTATCAGGGGCAGCAGTTGGGCCTCGGGCTGCTGGACGAGGAAGAAGTCTACCGCATCAACGCCTTCGATTGGGACACGGGCTTCGGCAAAGCGATGGCGGCGGGCGGCTTCGACGCGGTGATCGGGAATCCGCCGTATGTACGTCCGCACAATTTAGGGACCTAGCCACCTGACACTTTTTTAAAAGAGGTTGATTGACAGACAGATCCGAGTAAAGTAAAGGGTACCAAACCTACTTACAAGGAGCT
>JAFGSL010000053.1 GCA_016934645.1 Anaerolineae bacterium | reverse complement strand
GGCGCATCGCACAACATCAACGCTTGCGCGTCGGTATTCACGGCGATGAAGTCCACGCCCTGAAGCCCTTCGGCAATCATCCGATTGACGGCGTTGCTGCCGCCGCCACCCACGCCAACGACGCGGATCTGAGCAAAATTCTCTCCCTTGCTAACCATAGTCGCACCTCCATCAAAGTATGCTTTCCTCTGTGATGACAAATTCCGATAATGCATAATTCTACCTTCCTTCTGCCAATATTCTGACCTTCAAGTTCCCATCATCCTGGCAACAGTGTTTTTAGCCAGGGCCACAACCGCTTCCACCATGGGATGCGTACCGTACGCCATCCACCACCGCCCTCTTCCCACATAGGCGTCCATTCCACCAATCCAACAGCAACCGCGGCGGCGGGGTTGGCAACTTGATCGGTCAGGCCGGAGATATCCTTCGGGACACCGATCTGCACCGGTAGTTGGAACAGGTCGCGCGCCAGTTCGCGCAGCCCCGGCAATTGCGCTGTGCCGCCGCATAGCACCAGACCCGCCGGCAGCAGGCCATCGTACCCGGAGCGTTTGATTTCTTGTTGCACGTTCTCCAGGATTTCCTCACAGCGCGCCTGGATGATCTGCGCGAGTTTCCACCGTGGCACCACCACTGGGCTCCCTTCGCCGTAGGGTGAAATGGTGAAACGCTCTTCTTCGGCGACCTGTGCCGCCAACGCGTGCCCGTGTTGCACTTTCACCTGTTCGGCGACTTCTGAGGGCAGTCGTAGGCCGATGGCGATGTCGTTGGTGATGTACTCGCCACCCAATACCAGCGAACGCGTGTGCCACACCGTCCCTTCGATGAAAATGGCGATGTCAGTGGTACCCTCCCCAATATCGACGAGTACCACGCCCATTTCTTTTTCCGTATCCGAGAGCATCGCCTTGCCCGATGCCAACCCGGTGAGCACCAACTCGCTGACCTCAATACCCGCGCCTTGCACGCACTTCCGCAGGTTCTGCACTGCTGTGCTCGACGCCATCACGACATGCGCTTCAACCTCCAGGCGGAAACCGTGCATTCCCAGAGGATCGCGCACGCCCTGTTGCCCGTCCACCGTGTAACTACGGGGGATAATGTGGATCAATTCCTGGTTCTGCGGCAACACAATTGCGCCAGCGGCTTCCAAGACGCGATCGACATCGTCGGGCATAATGCCCCGGTCGCGCCGGGCCACGCCAACCACACCTTGGCTATTGCGCGAACTAATGTGCGCGCCCGTCACGCCGACGTAGGCGCGCTCGATCTGGTAACCGGAGCTTTGCTCGGCGCGCTCAACAGCTTCAGCGATGGCAGTGGTAGCCTCGGCCACGTTGACGACGACGCCTTTTTTGATGCCCTTGCTGGGCACACTGCCAACGCCGACGATGCGTGTGCCCTCTGTCGCGGCAATATTGCCGCTTGTCACTTCGCCTACCAAAACCAGGATGCGGTGACTGCCAATATCAATGCCTACAACCGAACGTTCCACATTAACACCCCCTTTACCTAACCCGGATAAACCGAAAAGGCCTACGACGCCCGTTTGCTTGCTGGTCAGGCAAGAATTTGCTTGGTTAGGCCCTTACCACAAGCGTTCGAGTGAGTACGTTGGACCTTCAGGGAAGCGCACATCTATCGTCCAGGGGAAGACGCCGTCACCCGCAGCGGTGCGCGCTTCCAGATGCGTGATAAGTGCGAGGTAAATATTCCACCGGGCTTCCATATTCGCTCCGACGCCGAATGCGACCCGCCGGCCCTGTGGATCCGTCCAGATCAGTCCGCGCCCCGGGTGGTATTCCAGACCGTTTCCGTTCGTATCCGCGGTAACGCCGAGTGCCACCAATGCCGTCACACCGTCTATAACTGCGACTCGGGCACGGCTGTTAGCCCCCTCTTCCAGATCGGGCAGCGGGCCGCGTACCATGGGCAACTCGGTACGCACCTCATTAGCAGGCATGAGCACCCCCTCGGCGTCGATCCAATAGATGCCGGTCACTGACGTTTCCGAGTTGGATCCAACGGTGCTTTCCGCTACCCAGTTGAGAACCGGCTCGCGTTCTTGCACGCGGATAGCACATTCTGCCGGGAAGCGGTTGCACTCGACCTGCGCCTCGGTGATGGCGGGCACCTGTTCCGTGATTGCGGCGGCGGCGGCACGGGGACGCAGGCGCAGGCCGTGCCAGCCGAGTAAATCCGACGCCAGGGCTACATTCACGGCGGTTTCCTGGGAGCTGGCTCCGATCACACGAATATCCTCACCCATCAGATACCAGTTGTTATCTACCAGGAGCCAGATTATTGCGGCGCCGATAAGCGTGAACAACGCGATGAATTTCCACGGGATATCCATATGCAAGTCCGCTGTGCGGGCAGATGTGGATCTTCGCGCCCTTCCGCCATATGGCTGCTGTTGTGCGCCCAGCAAAGCAGCGGTTCGATAATAGGGTCGTTGCTCCTTTTTCTTTGTCATTTCTCCCCCGGTCGGAAAGCCCTCTCAGAATGCGCGTTCTCCGCGTGCCGGTCCAGCGCCAGGTCGATGAGCCAATCCAGCAGGCGATCATAGGATACACCCGACGCCTCCCACAGTTTTGGATACATACTGATGCTGGTAAATCCCGGAATGGTGTTAATCTCGTTCAGATAAAGATCTCCCGTTGTGCCACTGAGCAGGAAATCGACCCGCGCCATACCTGCGCCATCGATGGCGCGGTAAGCCTCAACTGCCAGGTGCTGTATCTGCTGGGTTGTGGCTTCGTCCAGCGGCGCCGGGATGAGAAGTTCCGACGCGTCCTCGCCCTGATCCAGGTACTTGGCCGCGTAATCGTAGAATTCGCGGCTAGGGACGATTTCACCGGGAACCGATGCGGTTGGCTCTTCGTTGCCCAGGACGCTGACTTCGATCTCACGCGCATCGGGCACAGCCCATTCCGCCAGGATGCGACGATCATAGCGCGCGGCTTCCTCCATTCCCTGCCGCAGTTCGGCGCGATCGTGGCATTTGGTGATGCCGACACTCGATCCCAAATTCGCCGGTTTGGTGAAGACGGGATAACCGAGTTTGCGTTCGACTTCGTCCATCACGGTTTCCGGTTCGGCCAGCCACTGCCGCCGCGTTGTCCACACGTAGTCCGTGATGGGAAGCCCGCGCGCTTTGACAACGTCCTTGAAGGCGATTTTGTCCATCGCCAGCGCCGAGTTGAGCACGCCACCGCCCACGTAGGGCACGCCTGCCAATTCGAGCAGCCCTTGCACCGTGCCGTCCTCGCCGAACGTTCCGTGCAGCACAGGGAAGACAACATCCACTCGCGAGAGGGAGGCCAGTGCCGCAGAATGCGTCGTACTCTCGCCGCCTTCAATGGTGGCGAGGTGATTGTCGGGAGTCTGCGTTTGGACAGGTGATACCTCGGTATCGGCCCACAACCCTTGCTTAGACGGATCGGCAAAGATGGCAGCGGTCTGCGTGCCGGTGAAATCTTCGCTTTCCAGCGCCTTCATCGGATCTGCGCCGATGATCCAGCGACCCTGCCGTGTGATGCCCACCGGGATCGCTTCGTATTTCTCCGGATCCAGCGCGCGCATGATCGAGCGAGCCGACATAATGCTTACTTCGTGTTCGCCGGAGCGCCCGCCGAATATTACCGCTACCTTCAACCGTTCCGTTTTCAACTTTCAATCTCCAATCTTCAATCTGTAATAATTTCTATCTCTGGTTCCAGGTAGACGCCAAATTGACGTTCAACTTCTGCCTGGGCCAGGTCGATCAAAGCTTGATAATCTTCTGCCGTGCCGTGACCGTCGTTCATAAAAAAGTTTGCATGTTTTTCTGAGATCATACATCCGCCACGTCGCGTTCCCTTCAACCCTGCTGCTTCGATCAAGCGTCCGGCGTAATCTCCGGGCTTACCCGGTCCGCCGGGCGGATTCTTGAACGTCGAACCTAATGTCCGCCCTGGTGGCTGGGTGCGCTGGCGGCGTTCTGTGTATTCGGTGGCTTTGGCCGCCAGCACTGCCGGGTCGCGCAGCGCCAATTGAAACGTTGCGTCGACCACGATCTCCATCCGCTTTGCACTTTTAAGTTTGCTGTACCGGTACTGGAATGCGAACCAGTCCGGCTCGACTTGTTGAATTTCACCTTTTGGTGTGAGTACCTGAGCGGTGACGAGTGCTTTGGCGATCTCCCCACCGAACGCCCCTGCATTGTTCACCACCGCTCCACCGACTGTTCCGGGCAATCCTACTGCCCACGTCAACCCGCCCCAACCTCTGCGCACGCTCTCCTGTGCTACCTTGGCGATGATGGCGCCGGATTCTGCTGTCACTTGCTGCGTTGCTGTGTCGTAGTCCACGCGGCGGGTTTGATTGAGAATGACCATCCCGCGCAGTCCACCGTCGGGTAGAAGGATGTTGGTCAAGCCGCCGAAGACTCGCCATTCTATCCCTGCCCCTTGTGCTAAACGAACGGCCTGAACGAGCGTGTCGCGGTCTCGCGCGATGACCAGCAGATCCGCCGGCCCGCCGATGCCGACTCCAGAATAACGTGCTAACGGCACATTCCGATGTGCTACATCGCGCTGTGCGGCGTCGCCCAATGCGGCTGCGATTTCCGCGAGCGCATGCTCGACACGCACGGTGTTACCGGCCTCCCTTTTGCTTCCCTTGGGCGCGCTTGACTACCCGCATTTTCGCCCCCAAGATTTCAGAATGGTAGGCCCGGTAGCGCGCCTGTTGGCGTCCCTTGATGCCGGTGAATTTGATGAACCAGCGTGTCAAACGTGACATAGTCCCTCCTTCTCAACTTGTGCGTTCTAGTTCTAAGACGAGGCGCTTGCCCACGATGTACTCGTTGCCTGCGCCCATCATAATGATGACGTCCCCATTTTGCGCCTGCTCGGTGAGGCGAAAGATAGCCTCTTCCAATGTAGCAAATGCGCCAACCGACGCGTGCGCACGGTGTTGCCGCATCTGCTGTGCCAGTATGTCGGATGTTAGTGTGCCGTCGCTGACCTCCCGTGCTGCGTAAATGGGCAACACAAACACCTGATCCGCTGCTTCAAAGGCTGTCATAAAATCGTCGTGTAGCGCCTTGATGCGACTGAATGTGTGCGGTTCCCACACGGCGACGACGCGCCGCCCCGGATAGCGTTGCCGCGCTGCCTGCAACACGTTACGGATCTGCGTGGGGTGGTGGGCGTAGTCATCGATGACGATGATATCGTCCACGTCCCCCAGGATTTCGAAGCGCCGCGCCGTGCCTGTGAACCGTTCCAGTGCTGCGCGCGCGATCTCCCATTTGATCTCCAGGACCGAAGCGACGCCCAACACCGCCAGCGCGTTGACGGCGTTGTAGTTGCCGGGTACACGCAGGTGGATGTCACCCACAGCTTTGGTTCCCTGCACCGCGGTGAAGCTTACGCCGCCCTGTTCGTTCGGGCGGATGTCCACTGCGCGCCACGTCAGCCCGATACCCTCGTTTTGCCCGTAGAGCATCAGATTGCCGCCGTTAGCGTGGAAAGATGCGGCGATGGCGTGCGCCAGTTCGTCGTCGTTGCACGCGATCAACGTACCGCCCGCCTGGATGTTGTCGACGAAGTTACCGAAGGCCATACGCACAAAGCGCGTGCTTGGGAAACTGTCCGGATGATCGAATTCTACATTGGTCACCACAGCGATGGTCGGTTTGAGCGCCAAGAATGTATTGCGGTATTCATCCGCTTCGATCACGAAATACTTCCCGGCCCCAGTGTGCGCGTTGGTGCTCAGGTCTGCCATCACCCCGCCCACGATGTAGGTGGGATCAAGGCCTGCCCCCAACAGCAGCAGCGTTGTCATACCGGTGACGGTGGTCTTGCCGTGTGCCCCGGCGATGGCGATGACCTCGTAGCCAGCCGTCAGTGGGCCAAGAAACTGCGTGCGATCCACGACGCGGATGCCGCGCTTCTTCGCCGCCTGCACTTCGACATTGTCGTCACGGATGGCAGAAGAGATCAGCACCAGGTCGGCCTCTCCCAGATTGCCCGCTGCATGACCAAGAGCGACCGGAATGCCTTCCGCTTTGAGTGCATCGATGAGCGGAGACTGTCGCTGGTCCGAACCATGAACGCGCATTCCTTTGCCTTGCAGCACGCGTGCAATCGCCGACATCCCCGCGCCGCCGATGCCGACGATGTGTATTTCGTGAAACCGCTGCAAGTCTAGTGATTTTGCCACTGAGCGACCTCAAATAAAGACGATGAGTACGAAAGCGAATGCGATTGCCACGGCCACCAACAATGTTGGCCCTTCCAACCACCCGAGAGGTAGATATGGAATGATACCTACTGCTTGCGGTGTGGCGGGTGCGGTGATGTCCCACAGACCGTATCCCAATTTGTCTAAAAATCCCCACAACATCCCAATGATCAGGAAGCCGTTGATGGCTCCCAAGAAAAAGCCTAGTAACGTATCCTGCAATTTCTCCTTGCGCGCCCGTGTCCCCAGCATAGACGAGATGATCGTAGTGGCGTATCCGAAAGAGACGACGAGAATGAAGAGTATCGCGCGCACATAAAACCACGTCTTGGGGTCATCGGCTCTCAGTGCTTGCAGTGATCCACTGAGGACGGGCACGTAGTCGACCGACACCATCTCGATGAAGCGTGCCAGGATCACGCTGAAGCTTACTAGCAATTCTTTAGCCCATCCGCGCAATCCGCCGATGATGCCAAACAGCAGAATCAGACCAAAAAACACGGTTTGTATGGGTATCATTTCATTCCTCTTGCTTTCGCGCCACCTGTCACCTGCACCAGCAGTTCCGCCAGCCGCTGTGCCGCATCAGGCCGGGCGAGTGTGCGGGCTGCAGTCGCCATCGCCTCCCGACGCGCGGTGTCCTGCAGCAGCGCGCACGCTGTGGACGCGAGCTGCGTAGGCAACTCGGCATCCTCTACGACGACGGCGGCCCCACGATCGGCAAGCCACGCTGCGTTGACCTTCTGGTAGCGCCAGGCGTGAGGGTAGGGGACCAGGATTGAGGGCAGGCCAAAATATGGAAACTCGCCCAGAATCGAAGCCCCGGCCCGGCAGACGGCCAGATCCGCTGCTGCCATTGCTGCTCCCATCTCGTCGTGGAGATAGGCGTAGGCGTGATAACGTGCTTTGACATCCTCCGGCAACGTCTCGCGCGCGGCGGAGATCTCGGGCCAATCCAGCTCACCGCTGACGTGCAACACGTGCACCACTTCCGTCAATGCTGGTAACTGCGCTAACAACGCCCGGTTGATCGACCGTGCTCCTCGGCTGCCTCCGAAAACTAACAACACCAGATCGTCAAGAGGCAGACCGAGTGCTTGGCGTCCCGCGACACGGTTCCAGCGCGTGATGCGCTCGCCCAGTGGATAGCCGGTGACGATGACTTTCTTCGCCGGAAGGAAGTCCCGTGAATCCTCGACCGTCACTCCAATGCGCGTCGCCAGGCGGGCAAGTGCCTTCACCGACTGCGCTGGTTCGATGTCCGGCAGATAGACGAGGATAGGTACTTGCCGCCATGCCGCTGCGACCGCAACTGGTCCGCTGACGTAACCGCCTGTGGTAAGGATCGCGTCTGGGCGCTCGCGCCGGAGGTGGCGCAGGGCAGCGAATGTTCCCCGCGTCAACTGCCAGCCGTTGCGCACCGCATTTAGCAGTGCGACACCGTGCAGTCCCCCGGCCGGAATGCCGATGAAGGGCAAGCCGGCGCGCGCGATCAATTCTGCCTCCATGCCGCCGATGCTGCCTATCCAGGTCAAGGCGTTGCGAGGAACGCCTGCCTCAGGCGCGGCGGCTTGCAGGGCTTGTGCTACGGCGAGCGCCGGATACACGTGTCCGCCTGTCCCGCCGCCCACGATCCAGAATCGCATTGGCAAATGCACTCCTTTCTCCCCGTTTCGGTCTTCCCCGTGAAACACTCAATAACAATCCTGCACCAGCCATCGTCATCAACATTTCTGAACCACCGTAAGTGAAGAACGGCAGTGCTGTGCCGGTGAAGGGAATCAGCCCGACCATAACCATAATGTTCAACAGTGCCTCGGTGATGATCATCGTCGTTGCGCCGAAAGCAAGTAGCGAACCAAATGGCTCCGGCGTTTCCAGTGCGATGCGGTAGCCACGATAGGCGAGTAGGATGAAGAGCGTGATAACCAACAAACATCCCAATAGCCCAGCCTCCTCGGCGATGACGGCGAAAATACTGTCGGTGTGAGGGAAGGGCAGATAGCCGGATTTCAACCGCCCGGCGCCGATTCCCACGCCCAGGATACCGCCCTCGCCGATGGCGATAATCGCGCGATGCACGTGATAGGGCATTTGCGCTGGATCGCGCAGGGACCCGATATATGCCATGAGCCGGTCGCGCGCGTGTGGCAGTTGCCAGGCCAGAAAGCCGAAAGCCGTACCGCCGGAGATAACCGACACGAAAATCTGGACCGGATCGCCGCCCGCGTAGAAGAACATCGCCAATCCGGTGACCACAAGCAGTAGTGCCGTGCTCAAGTCGGGCTGCAACGCGACCATGCCGGCCACCACGCCGATAATCACGGCGAAGGGGATCAGACCATAACGCACCTGGTTGAGTTGCTCACCCTTGGACGAGAGCCAGGCTGCGATGTAGATCACCACGATCGGTCGCGCCAGGACACCCGGCTGGATCGACGCGCCGATGAGTGAACGCTGTGCGCCCAGGATCAGTTCGCCCAACAACAGCACCACAAACAACAGGATCAGCGCTCCGCCCATTAACGGCAGGGCCAATTTCTGCCAAGCTGTGTAAGGCACGTTGTACATAATCAGCATGATGACGCCGCCCAACGCAATCCAGAGGAGTTGTTTCTGCCAGAAACTTTCGCCCACGAAAAATGTGGCGCTGTACAACATCAGTAGCCCGTAGGCTAAAAGCGCCAACAGCGTCACCCCCAGCATCATATCGAAGCTGTGGGTGCCAGCAGAGGTGCTACCAGTGGTTTTTCTCTTACGTCCAGCCATCCCAATCTCCTAATTTACTGTTACAACGCCATCACTAATTCTCGAAAACGTTCGCCGCGAGCGGCGAAATCGCGGAAGGCATCAAAGCTCGTGCCGCCAGGCGAGAGCAAGATAGCGTCGCCGGGTTGTGCATGGTGCGCGGCGACCTGTACTGCATTCTCCAGCGTCCCCGCCGCGACGACTGTTTCGAGCTCCACAGCCTGGTGTTTCGCCCGGGCTTCTGCCAACGCCGCTGCGACGTGTCCACGGATCAACTCCGTTGCCTCGCCAAACAGGATAAGCACCCGTACTCGCTGGATCGCCGTGCGTGCGAATGCTTCCCAAGGTAAATCCTTATCGCGCCCGCCGGCCAGCAGAATCAGCGGCTCGTCGAACGACTGTAAGGCTGCCAGCACTCGCTCCGGCGTGGTGGCGATGGAGTCGTTGATCCACAGCGCGTCATTGACCCGGCGGATCTCTTCCAGACGGTGTTCGACCCCGGTAAAGGTCGTCAGCACGCGTGCCATTGCCGGAACATCTGCGCCTGCTGCATCTGCCAACGCTATCGCTGCCAGGGCGTTTATCGCGTTGTGCATTCCCCGCAGACGTAGATCGCGGCGTTCGCACACGGCACTCCGGCCCTCGGCGCGTTGTAGAACGAGCGTATTTCCTTGTAAAAATACCTTAAACTGAACTTGGTTATTCCCGAGGTCGGCTTTGCCAACCTGCGCTGTCCCACTAAAATATCGTACTTCCGCTTGTGTCAATTCTGCCAGCGCTCGCGCGTTCGGTTCGTCGTAGCCCAAGATGGCGATATCGCTTTCCCTTTGATGGGTGACGATTTTGGCTTTTGCCGCAATGTAAGCCTCCATCGTCTTGTGCCGGTCCAGGTGATTGGGTGTGATGTTGAGCACCCCGGCGATCTGCGGGCTGACCTGCATCAACTCCAATTGGAAGCTCGAAAGCTCCATCACCACCCGGTCGGCGGGCTGCATCTCCGGAAGATCGTTGATCAGTGGATTGCCAATATTGCCACCGACCCACGTGGTGAATCCGGCTTCGGTCAGTATCTTACCCACCAGCGTCGTCGTCGTCGTCTTCCCTGCCGAGCCGGTGATGGCGATGATTGGAGCCGGAGAGCGTCGCATGAACTCTTGCGCGTCGTTGCTGAGCGGAATCCCACGCCGCGCGGCTTCTTGCACAACCGGCAGATCAACGGGTACACCACCGCTGGTGCAGAACAAGTCGCAGCCGTCCAGCAGACTCAGCGGATGTTCACCCAAGACGTAGCGTATCGGCAGATCATCCAGTTCGCGCATGGCGTCTTGTAGCGCCTCGGGTTTGCGTGTGTCCGAAACGGTGACTCGCCACCCTTGTTCGGCGAAAAAGCGTGCCAGCGCCTTCCCCTGTCTGGCCAATCCTAGAATCACCACGTTCGATGTCGCTGTCATGTCAAAGTTCGTAATTTGTAATTCGAAACTAGATCAACGCCAGGGCCACACCGGCCATCGCCGCCAGCAGTTGGACGAGCCAGAAGCGCTGTACCACCTGCGTCTCTGACCATCCCAGCAGTTCGAAGTGATGGTGCAACGGTGCCATCTTGAAGACGCGCCGACCCTCGCCGTATTTCTTCTTGGTGTATTTGAAATACCCCACTTGGATGATTACCGATAGCGTGATGGCAACCGGCATCAACATGACGATGGGCCAGATTAACCATTGTCCGGTCATCAATGCCACCACGCCCAACGTCGAGCCCAATGCCAGGGAACCCGTGTCGCCCATTATCAACTCGGCGGGATGGGCATTGAACCACAAGAAGGCAAACGATGCGCCGACAATCGTGAAGCAGAAGCGCTCTAGGTAAATCTGTCCTTGCAGATCGGCGATAATGGCATAGGCGACGAAGGTGCTCGCCATGATGATGCCTGCCAGTCCATCCAGCCCGTCGGTGAGATTGGCGGCGTTGGCTGACCCGATGATGATGAACATCGCCACGGGGATGTAGAAGAGACCGATGTCGATCTTTTC
>JAFGSL010000398.1 GCA_016934645.1 Anaerolineae bacterium | reverse complement strand
GTAGCGCGGGCGGTGGTGCGCCTCGCCGTGATCCACCACGAAGTACGGGTGAATCAGCGGGATGGACTTGTCCATCATCTTCTTCAGTGTCGCATCGGGGAAGCCCATGCGCAGCGGCGCGGCCCATAGCACAAAATCGCCGTTGATGACAGCCCGGCATACGTCGTGCGAAGCGTCTTCGACCACACATTGCCCCGGCGTCTTCACCCAACAGCCGAAGCAGCCGGTGCAGAACTTGATGTCCAGGTCGCGCAGCGTAAACGCCGTGACCGTGTGTCCCTCTCCGGTCAGCGCCACCGCGAGGCGGGCCACGTACTCGTCAAATCCCTGATTCTGGGGATTACCATTGCCGTTCATAAGGGTAACTTTCATTGCTCTCACTTTCCTTTATTAAACGAATAATGAATGACTTTCTACCTCGCCGGAACTTCGCCATTCTTGATGCGACGGATAATCTCTTCAAGCCAATCGAGGTTGGCCTGCGCCGACTTGAAACCCGCGTCCAGCGTCAACATCCAGCAGTAGAATTCACGGGGAGAATCAATGTACTCCTGGTATGCCTCTGCTTGTTGTGGAATCTGTTCATAACGCTTCAGAACAGCGCGCATCTGATCGGCAGCACGTTCAAACATAGCCAGGATCTCTTCGTCCGACAGTTGCCCGGCAAAAAAGACCTGGATAAGCGTTGCGTTGCGGGGAACGTGCGGGCGCAGCGGCGTGAGCAGCCATTGGTTCAATTCTATGCGTCCGGCCTCGGTGATGTGGTACACCTTGCGGTCGGGGCGGTCGCTTTGCTCAACGACTTCCATTTCTGCCCAACCGCGCCCGGTCAGACGGGTCAATACACGGTAAATCTGGCTCTGGTCAGCGGACCAAAAATGCCTCACGGACGTATCGAAGATTTTCTTCAAATCGTAACCGGTAAGTGGCTTATAGTTCAAGAAACCCAGAATCGCGTATTCCAGAGACATGGTCGGGTCCTTTTTATTGGATTCATCTTTTATATGAGTAATACTATATAAGACTAATCTTATATTAGCATTGTCTATTAATTTGTCAAGAGGGAATTCGGCCGGCGATAAGGATTTCAGTGTCCCTGGAAGCGCGATTTGGAAATCGCGGCAACCCCTTCCCCCAACAATTTGTCCTATACCCCTACCTGGTTTCAAAACTATGACTTGGGTGTAAAATCAAGCACGGTACACTTATTGTGTAAGTTCCATTTATAGCTATCTTTTGAGAAAGGTGGTACAAAATGTCTACGGTTCAATCAACGGAAACCCTACTGCTCAAGCAGCCCACAGTCAGTGCCGAGTACGTGGCCTTTTTGTATGCCGGCGATCTTTGGATCGCGGAGCGGGATGGGAGCGCCCCGCGACGCCTGACCGCACAGCAAGGTGAAAAATCAACCCCTGTATTTTCACCCGATGGGCAGTGGATCGCCTTTTCGGGCAACTATGACGGCAATGTCTGTGTGTATGTTATCTCTAAAGACGGCGGCTCCCCCAAACGGCTGACCTACCATCCCGGCACCGACTGGATGCGGGGCTGGACGCCCGACAGCCAGCGCGTGCTTTTTGCCTCCACGCGCAGCTCGACGACGGCGCGCTACAAACGGCTGTACACCGTCTCCGTCGAAGGTGGCTTCCCCGAATCTTTGCCGCTGCCGATGGCCGAGCGCGGCGCCTACTCGCCCGACGGGCGGCAAATCGCCTATACGCACATCCCTGAGCAGTTCTGGTCGTGGAAACGCTATCGCGGCGGGGCCACGCCTGCCATCTGGGTGCTCGACCTGGCGACATACGCCTATGGGGAAATCCCGCACCCCAACGCCAGCGACACGTTCCCCTGCTGGATTGACGACACGGTGTATTTCATCTCCGACCGCAGCGGCGTGATGAATCTTTTCGGCTACGACATCGGAACACAAGGCGTGACGCAGCTCACCCATCACAACGATTTTGACATTCGCTCATTGACCGCCGGCGACGGTGTCCTGGCCTACGAACAAGGCGGTCACATTCACCTCTACGACCCGGTTACACAGACGAGTACACCACTCCAGATTTACATCAATGCCGACCTGCCCCACACGCGGCCACATTTCTATAAAGCCGTCAAGGCCATCCGCAGCGCCGGGCTATCGCCCACCGGGATGCGGGCGGTCTTTGAAGTGCGCGGCGAAATCGTCACCGCGCCGGCCAAAAAGGGCGATATCCGCAACCTGACCCAGACACCCGACGTGTGCGAACGCGATCCATCCTGGTCGCCCGACGGACAGTGGATCGCCTACTTTTCCGACGCTGCCGGTGAAGACACCGGGGGCGAGTACGAGCTGGTTATTGCCGACCAGACCGGATTAAAAGAGAAAACCTTTATCCCGCTGGGCAAGAAATCCTTCTTTTACCAACCAACCTGGTCACCCGACGGAACCAAGATTGCCTATACCGACAAAGCGCTGAATTTGTATTACCTTGACCTGACCGAGAAAACACCGGTTCACGTAGACACAGACACCTACGACCACCCCTGGCGCAGTCTCAACCCGGCCTGGTCACCCGATAGCAAGTGGATTGCCTACACCAAACGGCTCAACACACACATCCACGCCGTCTTCCTCCACGAGTTGGCGACCGGCCAGAGTCACCAGATAACGGACGGGCTTAGCGACACTACCTGGGTCTGCTTTAGCCCGGAGGGCAAAACTCTCTACTTCACGGCCAGTGCCAACTTCGGCCTGAACACCGGCTGGCTTGATATGTCGTCCTATGAGCGCCCGGTGCTGCGTGGTCTCTACCTGGCCGTCCTCAGCAAGGATGAAGCCTCACCGCTGGCGCCCGAGAGCGACGAGGAACCGGCGAAAAAAGAGGAAGAAGAGGAGAAAGTGGAAGAGGAGAAAGAAGAGACGGACAAAAGGAAAGCTGTTGAGGTCAATCTTGACCTGGACGGGCTGGATCAGCGCATCCTGGCGCTGCCGGTGCCGGAGCGCGAGTACGAGGTCTTGCAGGCCGCCGAGAACAAGCTCTTTTACCTGGAATTGCTGCCGAACCAGCGGGGAGGGAACAAACCGCCGCTTTACGCGCTGCACGCCTACGACTTCAAGGAGCGCAAGGATGAAGTGTTTGTGGACAAGGTGCGCGGCTACTGGCTCAGCGCCGACGGCAAGAAACTGCTCTATCAAGGCGAGAAAAACGGCGACTACACCATCATCGAAACAGAAAAAAAGCCTGAAGAGGGCAAGGGCAAGCTGGCCCTGGACGCTCTGGAAGTCTACGTGGACCCGCGCGCCGAATGGCAGCAGATGTTCAACGAAGTCTGCCGCATCGAGCGCGACTACTTCTACGACGCGGCCATGCACGGTGTGGATTGGGATGCGGTGTGCACGCGCTACCGCCCCTTCCTCGACCACGTGGGACACCGCAGCGATTTGAACAGCCTCTTTGCCGAGATGATTGGCGAGCTTCGGGTGGGGCACGCCTACGTCGGCGGCGGCGACATCCCCGGCGCGCCATCGGTCAAATGCGGCCTGTTGGGAGTTGATTACGAGATCGTGGACGGCTATTATCGCATCCGGCGCGTGTACGCGGGCGAGAACTGGCATCCCGAACTGCGCGCGCCGCTGACCGAGCCGGGCGTCAACGTCTCCGAGGGCGACTACGTCCTGGCCGTGAACGGGCGTCCCCTGCGCGCGCCGACCAACCTCTACCAACTCTTCGAGCAAACTGCCGACCGGCTGATCGAACTCAAGGTAGGGACTACCCCCAATCTGACGGAGGCACGTTCGGTGACGGTCAAACCGATTGAGGACGAAAGCGCACTCCGGCATTGGGCCTGGGTAGAAGAAAACCGCAAAAAGGTGACCGCGCTGTCCGGCGGGAAAGTGGCCTACGTTTACATGGCGAATACGTCGCGGGAGGGCTACGATTCGTTTAATCGCTACTACTTCTCCCAACTCGACAAGCAGGCGGTGGTGCTCGACGAGCGCTTCAACGGCGGCGGTTCAGTGGCCGACTACGTGATTGACCTGCTCGGCCGCTCCCTGCTCTGCCACTGGGCCACCCGCGAGGGCAGCATCTTCCACAGCCCCAACGCCTCCATCTTTGGCCCCAAGGTGATGATCATCAACGAGTACGCCGGATCAGGCGGCGACGCCATGCCGCTCTTTTTCCGCCGGCGCGGCCTGGGCAAGCTGGTGGGCAAGCGCACCTGGGGCGGCCTGATCGGCATCTTTGACTATCCGGCGTTGATGGACGGCGGCTTCGTGACAGCGCCGCGCGTGGCTATCTTCAGCCCGGACAACGAATGGGAAGTGGAAAATGAAGGCGTAGCGCCGGATGTCGAGGTCGAGATGACGCCCAGGCTGGTCATCGAAGGACGCGACCCACAACTCGAGAAAGCGGTAGAGATTGTCTTGCAGGAGCTTGAGCAAAACCCTTTACCTCCTGTCAAACGGCCGGCGCCGGCGCAACGTGTTTAGGCTTTTCCAGAAAAATAAAGGTCCCATAACAGGTGTGCATCATAGCGCGATACTCCAAAAACAAGCCTTTCTCGTGGGAAAAGCTGAAGGAATTCCCGCATACAGGGTTGTTTATCGCAGAGCGTACTGGCTTTGGGCATTATT
>JAFGSL010000397.1 GCA_016934645.1 Anaerolineae bacterium | reverse complement strand
TCCGGCGTCGTCCCCTTCTCCTGCGCCATCTGCGCGACCAACGCGGCGGTGGCCTTGACGTGCGGCGCGGCGTCGGCGGGAGGATTGAGAAGCTGCCCACTCGCCACCGGCCCCCAGGCCTGAACGAGGATGCAGTGCGCGCGGCAGAAATCCAGCGTAGCCGTCGCCAGCGCCGAGGGCTTCCCAGCGATATTGGCGACAACGCCCTCGCTGATCAGGTAGTGGTGCAGCAGACTCAACTGCACCTGGTTGATCACAATCGGCTGGCCGATGTGGATGCGCAGCAACGCCATCTGGGCTGCCGTGTGGTTGCTCACGCCGAAATAGCGCACCTTGCCCGCCGTCGCGAGGTCGTCGAAGGCGCGGGCGACCTCTTCCGGTTCGACCAGCGCGTCGGGGCGGTGCAGCAGCAGGATGTCCAGATAATCGGTGCGCAATCGGCGCAGGCTGCCCTCCACCGAGGCGACAATGTGCTCGTAGCTGAAATCGAACCGATGCGGCGCGCCGGGATACGGATCGCCGGCAAAGCGGATGCCGCACTTGCTTTGCACCACGATTTTGTCGCGGGGGATGATAGGCCATACGTCGGCGAAGGCCTCTTCGGATTTGCCGCGCGTGTAGATATCGGCGTGATCGAATAGCGTGATGCCGTGTTCGTAGGCGGCAACGACGGCCTTGATCGCTGCATCCTTATCGGCCTGCGTGAGCGGCTCCGGCCCCCAACTTCCACCGATTTTCATACAACCATAGGCAATACGAGAGACACTCAACTCTGTTTGCGGTATTTGATACGTTTTCATTGTCCTAGCTCCTAATCGAAATCGGTATCGCTTGATCACAGCAACGACCTGGCGACCTTGTCGTTCAGCTCCACGCCGCTGCCGGGCGCTGAGGAGATGTGCATCGTTCGCATTGTATACCACCAGCGGCGCAATGGCAAGCAGCAACACAGCAGCGTGATTTGACAGTGGTCGCTATACCCCTTATCATGAGAAGGCGTTGGCAGTGATATGCCTGAAATTGGCAGGCAAGCGGTAACGACCGGCATCATAAACTGAGTGTATTCGTCAGCAATTTTCAAGCAACCCGGAGGATAAACAGACTATGAACCCCAAGGAAATCCAAAAAGCTGTTGAGCAAGGAGAGACCACGCTGGGCGTCGAGTTCGGCTCGACGCGTATCAAGGCGGTGCTGATCGGGACAGGCCATGAACCGATTGCCTCAGGCAGTTATGACTGGGAAAACCGGTACGAAAACGGCATCTGGACGTATCATCTTGAAGATGTATGGACGGGGTTGCAGGAGAGCTATCGTAAGCTTAGTAGCGAAGTCTTGGAAAAGTACGGCATCCCGCTCCGGAGGGTTGGCGCCATCGGTTTCAGCGCCATGATGCACGGCTACCTGCCCTTCGATCAGGACGGCAATCTGCTCGCCCCGTTTCGAACGTGGCGCAACACGATAACCGGACAGGCGGCGGAGCAGCTCACCGAGCTGTTTCAGTTCAGCATCCCCCAACGCTGGAGCATCGCACACCTCTACCAGACGCTCTTGAACCGGGAATCTCATGTCAGAGCTATTCATCACTTGACCACGCTGGCAGGCTATGTCCACTGGAAACTGACCGGCCAAAAAGTGCTTGGGGTGGGGGAAGCGTCGGGTATGTTCCCGATTGACAGTCAAACTCTCAACTATGACGAGCGGATGTTGGCGTTGTTCAACGAGCGGATCGCCGCGGAAAACCTGCCGTGGATGTTGCAAGACATTCTGCCCCACGTGCTCCTGGCAGGGGAAGCCGCCGGCGTACTCACCGCAGAAGGCGCTGCTTTGATTGATCCCACGGGGAATTTGCCGGCAGGGATCCCGCTCTGCCCGCCTGAGGGAGACGCCGGCACCGGCATGGTGGCGACCAATAGCGTCGCCGAGCGCACGGGCAATGTTTCGGCCGGCACCTCCGTCTTTGCGATGATTGTCCTGGAAAGAGCC
Source organism: Anaerolineae bacterium (assembly GCA_016934645.1). Next base: position 2,984 of record JAFGSL010000397.1, on the reverse strand, counting down.
TTGTCGCAGGTCTATCCCGAAATCGATATGGTGACGACGCCCGCCGGTAAGCCGGTGGCGATGGTCCACAGCAACAACTGCACCTCCGATCTGAACGCCTGGGTTGACCTGTTTCAAGAATTCACCCGCGTGCTTGGCGTGGAAGTGGATCAATCCAGGTTGTTTGAAGTGCTCTATCAACAGGCGCTGGTGGGTGATGCGGACGCCGGCGGATTGCTGGCCTACAATTACCTTTCGGGCGAGCACATCACGCACCTGGAAGAGGGACGCCCGCTGTTCGTGCGCACGCCCGAAAGCCGTTTTACCCTTGCCAACTTTATGCGTGTACACTTGTTCTCGGCGCTTGGCGCGTTGAAGATCGGACTGGACATCCTCTTCGAGCAGGAGCGGGTAAAGATCGATCAGGTCCTTGGTCACGGCGGCTTCTTCAAGACCAAAGGCGTGGGGCAAAGGCTCATGGCGGCAGCGATGAATGTGCCCGTTTCGGTGATGGAGACTGCCGGCGAGGGTGGCGCGTGGGGGATTGCTCTACTTGCCGCCTATATGCTCCGTAGGGCAGGGAATGAATCCCTGGAAACGTACCTTACCAACGCCGTCTTTGCCGGCGCCAAAGGCGCGATGATCGCGCCCGACCCGGCAGACGTAGCCGGTTTTGCCACGTTCATGGCGCGCTACAAAAAAGGGCTTGTCATCGAACGCACTGCCGTGGAAGTGTTGCGGTAAGCGACATGGAACGCAGCGGTTTCATACGAAGCCGCTGCGTTCTGCCTTTCCCCTGCTTTCTCCCTAATCGAAATACGTATCTCCCGGCCACAGCAGCGACCGGGCGACCTTGTCGTTCAATTCCACGCCGATGCCGGGCGCTTCGGAGACGTGCATCCAGCCGTTGCGGATGAAGGGCTTGTCCCCATCGCAGAGATCGTTCCACCAGGGGATTTCCCGCCCGTGGAACTCCAAGACCAGGAAGTTGGCGACCGCCGCGCAGACGTGACACGCTGCCATCATCCCCAGCGGCGACGAGACGTTGTGCGGCGCAATGGGCACGTAGAAGGCGTCGGCGATGTCGGCGATGCGCTTGGCCTCCATGATGCCGCCAGCCTTCGAGAGATCGGGCATGATCACATCGCACGCCTGCTTTTGCAGCAGTTCGAGGAACTCGAAGCGCGTGTACTGGTTCTCCCCCGTGCAGATCACGGTGCTGGTCTTGGCGCGTACCTGCGCCAGCGCGTCGATATTCTCCGCCGGGACCGGCTCCTCCAACCACATCAGGCGCAGCGGTTCCACGGCTTTTGCCAACGTGATCGCGGAGGGCACGTCGAACTGCCCGTGACAGTCGATTGCCAGGTCGGTTTCGTAGCCGATGCCCTCGCGCACGGCGGCGATCAGGTTGATGATGTGCGTCATCTCCTTCGCGCCCACCGTCCAGTTGACCGGATCGAGCTTGCCGACGCCGGTGTGATCGACGTCGAACTTGACCGCACTGTAGCCTTCCCCTTCGATCACCTCTTGCGCTTTGGCCGCGTAGGCTGCGGGCGACTCGTCGTCGCCGGCGTGCAGGTCGGCGTAGAGGCGAATCTTGTCGCGGTACTTGCCGCCGAGCAGTTTGTAGATCGGCACGCCGAGCGCCTTGCCGGTAATGTCGTAGAGCGCGTTCTCGATGCCGGTGATGGCGAAGATGATGGGTGGGTCGGACGTGCCGCCGTAGCGCCCGAAGCGCCGCAGCAGCTCGTAGAGCGGCCCGATGTTGGTGGGGTCCTTGCCGATGAGGAAGCGTTTCATGACCTCGATAGCGTTTTTGACGGCGAAACCAGAAATCGCCAAGGCCGAGTTGCACTCCCCCGTGCCTACAATCCCCTCGTCGGTATACACGCGGACGAACGTCCACACACTGCCGCCGCTATCCGGCTCGTGACGACCAATCACGCAGGCTTGAACATCGGTGATTTTCATTTTGTGGCTCCTTTTTAGACTTTAGACTTTCCCGCGTAACTCTGCCCCGCAAAGATCGCGCGCACCTCTGCCGCGCTCTTGGCATTGCGTAGCGCAGCCATACGGGCAGCTTCTTCGTCGCGGAGTTTGCGCACGTTGGTAAGGACGGCTTCCAGCTTATCCGCCGGAAATTTCACCGCGCCGTTTTCGTCCATGTGGATAATCTCGCCGGACGCGACGTCCATGCCGGCGACCGTCACTGGCACGTTGACCGCGTGAACCGCTGTAGGCCCGTGCCCTGGCGCGATGCCGCTGAGCAAGTATTGGAAGCGCATCGGGCGGATTTCGTCGATGTCGCGCGATGGCCCGTTGGAGATGGCGCCCACGCAGCCGACGGCTTGCATCGCGGTGGTCATATTGCCGCCGGATAGCCCCACTTTGCCCGCGATCTCCGGCGGAAAGCGCTGCTCGAAGACGAAGATCGTGGGCTTGGGCGAGGCATCCAGTGCGTCGATGACATCCATGAATGAGAGGCGTTGGTACGTGGGGTCGGGCAGCCCATAGACGCACGTGACTGCAAATCCCACCACCGGCCCCATCTCCGGATACATACAGCGGATGCTTTGATCGGTGTACCAGTTCTGCGTCCACGGGTTATAGAGGCCCAGACACAACGGGTTATCGGGATACGTGGCGACGACGTTAGTGATGGAGGGGGTATCGAATGCTTTTAAGGCTTCCAGCATTTCCTGGATGGTTGACATATATGATCCTCCTGCGAATAGCGAATTGCGAGTATTGCTTGGTGATTGCCACGCTTATGTTATGGGTGGATTGTACAATGAACCAACATAGATGACAACTCACTGCTTACACACAAAAACCCCTCGAAGGGATCGAGGGGCTGGGGAATAGCTGATACGGGCTTAGTGCGGCGGCAGGCGCAACTGCTGCCCAGGGCGGATCAGGTTGGCGTTGGGGATTTGATCCTTATTCAGTTCCTGGATTTCGGGCCAGCGGTTGGCGTTGCCCAGTTTTTCCTTGGCGATCTTGCT
>JAFGSL010000396.1 GCA_016934645.1 Anaerolineae bacterium | reverse complement strand
GAGAGGGTGGGATTCGAACCCACGGTAGCCCTAAGACTACAACGGTTTTCGAGACCGCCCCGATCGGCCACTCCGGCACCTCTCCAAACAGCCGGGATTATACCACGAAGAGCCATACACGCAACGCACAACAACAAAGCAGGTGGAACGCACTTGATTGACCGGTAACCGGACGCATTGGAGTTTTCTCGTTCAGTTATCAGGCATAAGTGCGTCCCACCTCGTTGATGGGCTTGCTGCTTCGTGGTTTTGTTCTATCATGAATCACATATTCTTGAAGACGATGGCCGGAGAGTATGAACGAAGAAATCGATATTGAAGAGTTAGCGCCCTGGTTGGCAATCTTAATCACCTTGATTGGTGCCGTGTTGCGAGTTTTACTACTTGACAAGAACGGAATGTGGTTGGATGAAACGTTCAGCGTGTGGCTGGCAAACCACAGTGTTGCTGAATTACTGCAATGGACTGCGAAGATCGACCAACATCCTCCCCTGTATTATCTTCTGCTCCATTACTGGATAGCACTCAGAGGAGATACACCCTACTTTGTCCGTTTGCTCTCTGTACTCTTTGGTGCAGGCACAATCCCAATCATTTACTTGATTGGCAAACGCATGTCCAGTACGAAGATGGGATTGGCAGCAGCCGCGCTCATGGCTGTTTCGCCTTTCCACATCCGCTTCGCCCAGGAAACGCGCATGTACACTCTTCTGACGTTCAATGCTGCTGTGGCTATTTACGCACTGGTCAGACTACTGACGGATTCACGTTCCGCCAAGCCTATCAGCAGCCAATTCCGGGACTATCCGCATGCCTGGCGGGCATCTGAGCCGTCCGAACCGGACGCCGAACGATATTTCAGTTACAAGGTTGAGACCCGCAATCAAACCGGATGGAGAGCCTGGATATCCCGCCATCGCTACGCACACCTGCGTCGGTTGCCGTCCATCCGGGCCATTGAGACCGACCTAGCCTGGATTGTATTTATCGTGTTCTCGGCTGCGACTATGCTCAGCCACAATACAGCGATCCTTTTCCCTGTAGCTACCAATATCTTCGTCCTTGGTCTGATGCTTTCGCAAAGATCAAAGAAATCGGGGGCTCACCCCACCTTCCAGGCCCCCTCTTTTGGAAACTGGGTGAAAGCTCAGATTGGCATTGTCCTTCTTTGGAGCCCGTGGATCGTTGCCTTTATCAAGCAAGCCAGCAAAGTCTATCAGGAGTTTTGGCTTCCTAAACCAGGTTGGGATACCGTTATCCAGGTGCTTAAAACCTTTTTGAACGATGATTTTATGCTGAGTCCATCCAGCCCGGTGCAAATGATCTGGATCCTATATGCGCTGATGCTTTGCTTGGGGTTCTGGCATTACCGGAAAAACCTATCGCAGTTCTTATTCTTGGCTACCCTGTTCACCGTCCCCTTCCTGGGCGAGTTGATCGTGAGCATCCGCCGGCCCATTTTCTACGATCAAACCCTGATCTGGACAACGATTCTTCTGTTCCTGATCCTGGCAGCGGGTATCGCGCAATTAAGATTACGCTTTCTTATGATCGTGGCGCTGGGGATCTTATGCACAATCAATCTGTTTTCTGCCAGCGATTATTTCCGGTTCATGCGAAAAGAGGATTGGAGCACGCCAGCCGGTTACGTTGCAAATTTCGCTGAAAAGAATGATTTGGTTCTTTTCAACATCACCTGGGGGCAAATCCCGTTCGACTATTATTTCGAACCCTATGAAGACCTGTATTCTATCCAGGTAGAGAAACGCGGAGTTCCCGAAGATATGTTCGATAGCGATGTCCTAGAACCAAAGATGACGGAGAGCGATATACCCGGACTAATTGCATTGGTGGACGGGCGCGACAGAGTCTGGCTAGTCTACAGCCATAACTGGTACACGGATCCAGAAGGACTCATCCCACAAACGCTGTCCGCAGAGATGGATCTGATCCGGCAGCGCGATTTTTATGGGGGACAGGTTCAATTATATGTAACGCCCTGAGCCTGATCTCTGCCAAAAGAGCCGGAGCATTTCACAGTTTAAGGTCACACTAAGCCCATAAGGAGCTACCGAGCAGAGCTCGATTCGTATGGGCATTACGAAGATGAGCTAGTAAAGGTAAATAATGAGGAGAACCATGTCCAAAACCACACCAACACCTGCACAGGAAAAACCCACAATCGTCTGCATCGACGATGAACCCGAAATGCTTCGGCTCATCCACCTCACCCTCGGACGCCGGAACTTCGAACTAGCCACCGCCGTGGGCGGGCGTGAAGGATTGGAGCTTGTGCGCAAGCTCAAGCCACAACTCGTCCTGCTCGACCTAATGCTGCCCGATCTTGATGGTTGGAGTGTCTACCAGCAGATGAAGATCGATGAGGAGCTGAAAAACATTCCCGTCATCATCGTCACTGCCAAAGACCGGAGTATCGACCGACTCCTTGGCCTCCATATCGCCAAAGTGGACGACTACATCACCAAACCTTTCGGCCCTCGAGAGCTTCTCGACAGCATCAACAAAGCCCTGGGAATAGAATCTTAGCCCCCTCCCTTTTATACCCCGCTAAACGCGCTGAAGCCGCCGTCCACCGGTACAACCACGCCGGTCACAAAGCTGGCTCCGTCAGAGAGTAGCCAGAGCGTGGTGCTGATGAGGTCTTCTGGTACGCCAAAGCGACCCATTGGCGTGTGATCAATGATCGTTTTCCCGCGCGCCGTGAGGTTGCCGGTTGTCTCTTCGGTAAGCAGGAAGCGGTTTTGTTCGGTGAGGAAGAAGCCCGGCGCGAGTGCGTTCACGCGAATGTCCGGTGCATATTCCTGGTTCATATGGACTGCCAGCCATTGCGTGAAGTTGCTGATTGCGGCTTTTGCCCCGGAGTAGGCGGGGATGCGCGTCAATGGGCGGAAGGCGTTCATCGATGAGACGTTGAGGATTACGCCTTGCTTCTGTTCCGCCATCAATTTACCGAAGACCTGGGTGGGCAGCAACGTGCCGATGAAGTTGAGGTTGAACACCCACTGCACTGCGTCGGCGGGTAGATCGAAGAAGGACACGTCCGCGCTGGTGGAAGCTTGTTTCTTGTTACCACCAGCGCCGTTGATGAGAATATCGACTTTACCGAACTTCTCAAGGACGGTCTGCGCCGCCGCTTCGATGCTGGCTTTGTCCAGTACATCACATTTCACCGCGATGGCCTCGCCGCCATCAGCCTGAATCTGGTCCACAATCTTCTGCGCGGCTTCGAGGAAGAGATCGAGCACAGCGACTTTGACGCCGACGCGCCCCAACGCCAGGCTCATCGCTCCGCATAAAACACCACCGCCGCCTGTCACTACGGCGACTTTGCCTTCCAGGCCAAATAGCTCGTTCAGATAGGTCTTGTCCATTTCATTGTCTCCTTTTTGATGGGTAGACGGGTTTCTTTCCCCCTGTCTACTGTCTACAGTTTATACGCTCGTTTCGTCAGCCGGTATGCCAAGTCGAGAATCATTTCGCGCGCGTCATCCATATCGACGACGTGGCGGACGACGAGGCCAGCAATCCAGTTGGCGCTGGCGCGTCGCCATACGTCGTGCCGAGCGGGAATGGAGGGGAAGGCGCGGGTATCGTCGTTGAAGCCGGCGGTGTTGTACAGGCCGGCGGTCTCCGTCACCCGGTCGAAGTAGCGGCGCATCCCGGCGAGGCTGTCGTGGAACCACCATGGCGGCCCCAACTTAAGCGCGGGGTAGTGTCCGGCTAACGTCGCCAACTCACGGGAGTAGGTGTCTTCGTCCAGGGTGAAGAGAAGGAGCGTGAGCCGGGCGTCGTTGCCGTATTTCGCCAACAGGGGGCGCAGATTGCGGGTGAACTCCGAGGCGATGGGGATGTCACAACCTTTGTCCAAGCCGAAGCGGTCGAAGATGATCTGGTTATGGTTGCGGAACGAGCCGACGTGCATCTGCATCACCAGGCCATCCTCGATGCTCATGCGCGCCATCTCCATCAGCATGTGACCGGTAAAGCACGTCGCATCCTCGGCCATGGCCTCGCCTTTCAGCGCCCGCTGGAAGATCGCGTTGGCCTCTTGTAGTGTGAGTTCGCCCGTGTACGCTGTCAGCGCGGCGTGGTCGGTGGCGCGTGCGCCCATCTCGATGAAAAATGCGCGGCGCGCCTTTAGCGCTTGGATGAGTGCCTTGTAGCTGTCCACCTCGAAACCGACCGCAGCGCTAAGTGCATCCACGTTGGCACGCCAGTTGGGCGCATCCAGGTTGACCACAGCATCAGGGCGGAAAGTAGGGCGTACGACGCCGGACCAGCCGGAGTCGCGTATGGCCTGGTGGACTGTTAGGTGGTCACTGGCAGCGTCGGTGGTGCAGAGCACTTCGATCTTGAAGCGCTCGAATAGCTTACGCGGTGCAAAATCGGCAGAGGCCAGTTGCGCAGCGATGTGATCGTAGATAGCTTGCGCGTTCGCGCCACATAGTTTTTCCTCCACGCCAAACACCTCGATGAGCTCCTGTTGCAGCCATATCCCACTCGGCGTGCCACGGAACAGGTGGAAGTTCTCGGCAAAGGTTTGCCAGATTTTGCGGTGATCCTGCTCTACTGGGCCGCCATCGCTGCGAGGGACACCCATTGCTTCCAGCGAGATGCCCTGCGAGTACAGCATGCGGAAGACGTAGTGATCGGGGATGATGAGCAAATCTGCCGGTGTGCCGAAACTGGCGTCCTCCGATGCGAACAGGCGCGGATCCACATGCCCGTGTGGGCAGACAAGCGGCAGTTCAGCGACTGAGGCGAATAACTCGCGCGCCACAGTCCGCTGCGCGGGATCAGGGTCAAAGAAACGGTCTGGATGCAAAGTCCATTTATCATTAGGCATGTCATTTTTCTCCTAACCACGAATTTACACGAATCTTCACGAATTCAAATCCAATCAGTTAGATTCGTGAAGATTCGTGAGGAAAAATCCGTTCAATGTATTGACGAGAACGGCGCAAGATGCCGCTGGAAGTGTTGGTCAAGTAGTGTCTTATAAACGGCGGTGTGTTCATCCAACAGCGCTATCAACGGTTCACGGTAAGTGTCCAGTACTGAGCCAAAGGTCACGTGCAAGACCTGTCGTGCATCGAACTGGTTGAGCAGATCCGGTAGTTCGGCGTCGGTTAGTGATCCCAGCGGAGGCACCTTCGACAGTTGCGCGGAGACGTGATAGGTCGCCCGGTCGGTCTCGTAACGCTCGTAAGAGAAGGCGAAGATTTCGCGGAAGAATGCTGGCGCGACTTGAGCTACCGTCCGCAATGCTTCTAGGTAACTGGTGCCGGCGGTCTTGAGATGTACCATCCCGTCTGTCAATTTCGCGGCGATGGCATAGATAGAGAACTTATCCGAACCGGAGTGCAGGCTGAGCTTGTACGGGCCCATAGCGCGCGCGATGGCAGCGTGGCGCGCGAATGCCGTGGTGAAGATGTCCAGATCACCGATGTAGTCCACGCCTTTCTCGAAACGGCCCACGAAACGCGGCGCCAGGCTCACCCACTGCACGCCCAGCCGGCGCAGTTCCATGGCGACGAAGAGATGCTCCTCCGGCGATGTGGGTGTTTCCGTCTCGTCCACGGAGACTTCGAGGTCGAAGGGTAGGTTGCTAGCAACCTTACTACCCATCCGCCCGGTGATATAACGATACATCATCGCGGTATGGGCTAGGGCGCGTCCGTACTTGGCGGCGGCGCGTTCCAGCGTTTCCTGATCGAAGGTGAAGGTAAATTCCCCTGCAGTGAAAGCTTGCTGGCAGTAGCGGTTTTGCATGCTCTCTGGGCTGTCTTCCAGTTCTGCCCAGGGCAGTGCTGCAAACTTGGTATGCACTACATCCGGTGGTGCGTCGTGTGCTTCGTTATCCACGTGCGCGCCAGGATCGATGGTGAAGAAAGTGTACCCCGTATCGATAAATGTGTCGGCGTCGGTGGGCGTCTTGAGGTGATCGGCATCCGCGCCCCACGGCGCGCGCCAGCCCATCTGGAAGATTCCCCACATCGCGTCATCCATTACCTCCTGCGGCGTGCGCCCGGTGCGGGCGTTCTCGCGCACCGACTGCTGCGCGAAGATTGGCGTGATGCCGGGATAGCGTTCCGCTGCCTTGATGTGGCCTGGCGTGGCGATGCCAAGCCGGTCGCCGAAGCCAGCTGATGTGTGCAGCCCCAATGGCGAGGGATTCAGCCACGGCAGTCTATCGCGCAGCGCAGCGGCATTGGCAGGCGTCAATGGACACAGCAGCACATCCCCGTGCGGGTCGCCGGCAAAGCCCGTTTTGTCACCCAGGACGACCAGGTATCGTATGCGGTTTTCCTGCCTACGCACCATACCGTAGGCTACCCCTTCAAGTTTAACTTTCGACTGCGTAATGATCTCAAACTCAACGGGTAAATCAGGTATCATTTTAGGCTCCATTCATGTGTTTGGTCATCACTGCATCCAGTTCTGGGTGGACGATGCAGTTCTTGAAAGCGAACGACTGCAGGATGCGATCAAGCTCGCTCTCGGATAATCCTTTGAAGAGTTTGGCGTAGGGAATCTGCAGCAGTGCACCGATGTAGGTTGCCATCGTCGCCTGGGTGAGATAGCGTTCGATTGCACTCACAGTGATATCTTCGTCGCCTACAGTTTCGACGACTTCGTGCGCCAGGGTGTGGACGAGTTCTTTGGCGGGCGTAGTCGGTAGCCATCCCATCCAGAAATCGCTGTTGAGCAGACGCTTGCTTTCCAGACTGTGCTTGACACGCTGGATGTATTCGGACTCCGGGTTGAGGTAGACCCATCCCATGACGCCGACGTCTTTGTAGGTCCAGGTGGTCCAGTGGATGCCGTATTGCTCGAAGACGCTGATTTGGTCATCCAGCGCGCGCATCCGGTCGGGAACTTCGGCGACGGGACCGTTGTACGGGCTGCCGAATTCGCCAACCCACAGGGGGACGTTGTATTTTTGCATGAACTGCGCGCCTTCGTGCGCCAGGAAGTTGGTCTCTTGCCATGCTCGATTCCATTCGCCAGTAGGATAGGGACCGGGACCGAAGCCCGGCCGGGTGTAATTGTGGCTGCTGTAGAGAAGATTGTCGGCGAAGGGCGCGTTGAGGTGGGCGAAGCGGCTGGAGTAGTTGTCACCCTCCAGGATGATGATGTGGTCGGGGTCGATGGCGCGGATGGCGCTGACGATACGCCCGTAGAGCGCGTTGATCTCATCCCACTTTGGCTCGCCCATGCCGTTCAGGCGTCCGCGCGGGTTGCCACTGGCTGGCTCGTTCATCACGTTGTATCCGGCGACGGCGGCGTTGCTCCTCAGGCGTTCTGCCAGTGCCTCCCACAGAGCGACGAAGCGATCCTGAAAGTGTGGATGTTGCCAGAAGAGCGCGTGGCGGGTCGCGTTGTCGGAGTGCCAGTCGCTGTTTTGGTTGCCCTGGACGGCGTGCAGGTCGAGAATGGCATAAAGGCCGTGTTTGGCACACCAGCCGATGGCTTGTTCCAATCGCGCGAAACCGCTTTCGAGATACGTAAACGGTTCAGCATCGCTCTCGAAATGGCGATAGTTGAATGACAATCGCACGACGGTCGCGCCTTGCGCTTTCATAAAGGCGATGTCTTCTTCAGCGAGGAAGTAGTCGAGCAGGCGCTCGAAGAAAAAGTGCGCCTTGCTTTCCCCGATTGCCTCCGCCATCGTGGCGCGGAGTGCGTGTTCTGCGCCGGGGTAGCCGTTGATGAAGTTCTCCATATTCATCCAGCCGCCGACGCACGTTCCGCGCAGGCGTACTTCTTGGCCTTGCGCGTCGACCACTTTGCCATTACGAATTTGTAATAAATCCATTACGATAACCTCCTGGGTAGTTTTGTTTTCAGTCTGTAGTCTCAGTAGATCACAATTTTGGCTCGTAGTAACGACTTTAGTCGTTAAAAGAACCACTAAAGTGGTTACTACGAACGTAGATTTTCGATCTACTGAGTCT
>JAFGSL010000052.1 GCA_016934645.1 Anaerolineae bacterium | reverse complement strand
CATTGCTGGCTGGGCGGTTCTTTTCTGGGTTGGGCTTCACTGTTTTACGGGTTGTTTTTCTTCTCCCGAATCATTGCGCATCCCGGATTCGTAATTAGGTATTAGGGATTGGGTAACATAAAGACGGTTTCCTGATTCCCAATCCCCAGTTACTCATCCCTATCCACCATTTGCACCGTCGCCGTCGCGAGCCCCACGATCAGCCAGAACAGTGTCACCGAATGATGAAAATCGAGGCTGAAAAAGTAACGATCCGATAATCCTGCGATCAAACCGCCGATAATAGCCGCGTGGATACCATACCACAACGGTTCCAGATCCGGGAGGCATTCGGCCACTTTGCGCCAGCGCCAGAAACGCACGAGCAGCACACCGGCAATTACCAGAAAAACCGCCAGACCGATCAGTCCCATCCGTTCGGCGATCGTCAGGTACACACTGGCGACTGCTGTGTAAATATCAATATCCGGTGCACCAGCGAACCCCACCCCAAGCCATGGATAGCGGCCAATAAGGATAAAGGCATCCTTGTATTCACCCAGACGCATCTTCATCGACAAGTCCTGAAGCTGTACGCCTTCAACGAAGTGCCCAATGTAAGCCTGCGTCCAGGGTAGTACCAACACCAGAATCACCGCTGCGGCAATCCAGGGCAGCAGCTTGCGGTAGCGCAGCATGCTCACAATCAAGACCGCCAGCGCTGCTGCCACCATCGTCCCTCGCGAGACGGTCAAGCCAAGGCCTATACCCATCACGCCGATGCACGCCACCATCACCCAGCGCGGCAGCAGTGGACGTTTGGCGAACAACTGCGGGATCGCCATCGCGATTGCCACGTTCAAGAGACTGCCGAGGACATTGGGATCGACGGAAGTGGACGTGGCCCGTTGCATCAAGGATGGATCGTCACGGATATAGCGCAGCACACCTGTCCCAGTGGGATAACCCAGACGTCCTAGCGCGGAGAGGATGCGTATCGTCAGCAAATCGGGCAGGAAATACAGGATAATCCCCAATGCCGCCGCCGCGGTCGCGCCCAGGATCAACCAGCGCATCAGACGCCCCAGGCGTCCTACGTCGCGCACCGTGTTGACGACAAGGTAAAACAACGCGAGGCTCAACAACGTTTCCGCAAAACGCCGTATCAGCGTCACGGTCAATGCCGCGTGGCCCAAACCAACGACGAACGTGCCCACCGCCATCACGGCGAAAACCAGCACTAGCGCGCCTAAAGGCGTCGCCTCAAATCGCTGTTCCTCGCCCAAAAGATACGGCAGTACCCAGACAACGAACAACCCGCCCAACGCCAAATCTAAAAAAGTAGGTTTAAACCCGATACTGAACGGCAGTGAAGCGAAGGGCAACAGCGTGATGATACCGATCACGCCCAGGTAGGCGACTTCGATGTCGCACAGCATCCACAGAGCCACTCCCATAGCGACCAGCAGGACGATCACCGCCAGCGCGTCCACTTCCACGATGAGCCATCCACCGCCCACACTCACGCCAATCGCTAGCAGCGCCGCGACGACGACCAACACCCAGCGGTGACGGCTGAAGATCAGTGGTCGCAGCGCGCTGTTTTCAAGCAAATCCTGAATGGTTGTACGCCAGTTCGTCATTGTGCCTCTGGCGAGATTATACCCGCCCGCGAACGCGCGTCAAGATTTGGCGCAGACTACAAAAGCCTCAGCCCAAGTTTATTAGTGCAAGTCTCGTGTTTGGCGCAAGTTTCGGGCTAAATCAGGCAACTCGTGAGACTTTTGTACTCTAGGCCTGTTGACGCTCACGTGTTTACGTGATACACTTAAATACGTGGAGGTGAACTGTGAGTACAGCTACAGAAACTCAAAACGTGACGCTGTCGATTCCCAAAGACGTGCTAAAGGAGATCAAACTGATCGCAGTCGAACAGGGACAATCGATGTCCGGGTTAATGACGCAGATGTTGCGGGAGTTGATCGAACGTCGTTCGCACTACCAACTGGCGCAACAACGCCAAATAGCCCTTATGGAAACCGGTCTGGATCTGGGTACCGGCGGTCAAATCACCTGGACCCGAGATTCCCTCCATGAACGCTGAGCCGGGTCAATTTGTAGATACAAACATCGTCATCTACGCTTACGATATCCATGCTGGCGCAAAACACAGCACCGCGCGAGCGTTGATGAATGACTTATGGCGAACACAAACCGGGTGTCTCAGTATTCAGGTCTTGCAAGAGTTCTACGTCAACATCACGCAGAAGATTACTACGCCCGTGGACACTGCTACTGCAACACAAATCATCCGCGACTTATCAGATTGGACGACGCACACACCTATACCAGAGGATGTGGTGAACGCTATTCGCGTACAACAACGCTATCAGATCTCATTCTGGGATGCGATGATCGTCTGGAGCGCCGCCCGGCTCGGCTGCACCGTCCTCTGGTCAGAAGAACTCAATCCAGAGCAGACCTATGAGGGCGTGCGGGTGCAGAATCCGTTTGCGGTGGACGACACACAATGAACGTAACCTTGCCGCCCAATTCCCGCCGGTTTGTCGGCCTGCGCGTCAAACTGCTGGTGGGATTCACGCTGCTCTTTAGCGCCGTCTTTGGTAATCTTCTACTGGATTTACCGGTTCACGGATGAGCAGACGCTGACGCACATCCGCGAGCAACTGATCACCACCGCCGAGGGTGCAGCACAGGGCGTGGACGGGTCACACTCGCGTTTTTGTCTCGTATGCCATTCTGTTTGCTGTTGTGTACTTCGCCACGCAAACGGTAGCGCGTCCAGTAGAGGCGTTAGGTCAGGTGGCCCGGCGGGTGGGTGACGGTGATTATACGCAACGGTTCACCTGGTCGATGGCGGCACGGTATATCGATGAATTCGACGTGCTGGCGGAGACGTTCAACGAGATGATAGCACAAGTCGATCAGCGTGAGCAATCGTTACGCCGCGAGGTCGCCGAACTGCGTATCGAAATCAACGAGGCCAAGCGGCAGGAGAACGTCGAAGAAGTGGTGGACACGGAATTCTTTCGCGAGTTACAGGCCAAAGCGCAGCAGTTGCGCCAGCGTTGATAGAGTTGACGCGCGCGTGTTTCGCATATACTTATCGCAGCATAATCAAAACATAGCACGGGCGAGACGCCCGTGCGCGGGCAAGATGCCCGCGCTACACATACCATTATTTCCGAAGGGGGGACTTATCCATGCAATACGGTTACTTTGACGACAACGCTAAAGAATACGTCATCACCCGGCCCGACACGCCGCAATCGTGGAGCAACTATTTAGGCTCCACCGAGTACGGAGCGATCATCACCAACAACGCGGGCGGTTACGGCTTCTACAAAACGGGGGCGCGTGGGCGATTTATGCGCCTGTTCTTCAACAGCATCCCGATGGACCAACCAGGGCGCTACTTCTACTTGCGCGACAAGGCCGATGGTGACTACTGGTCAGCCTCGTGGCAACCGGTGGGCAAGCCGCTCGACCAATACCAGTCCACCTGCCGTCACGGCACGGCTTACTCCATCTTCGAATCGCGCTACGCTGGCATTGCAACCGAGGCCACGTATTTCGTCCCTCTGGGACAGACCTTCGAATATTGGCGACTCAAAGTGACCAACGCGAGCGACCGCCCGCGCGACATCGACGTGTTTACCTACTGCGAGTTCACCAACCAATGGATGACCTTCCAGGATCAGGTGAACCTGCAATACTCACTCTTCATCGTGCGCGGTTCGCTGACCGATGACAATCTGTTGCGAATCGCCATCGAGGACAACCTGACGCCCCGTGACGAAGAGGCACTCCTGCACTACCGACACCATCAAACCTGGATGGCGCTGGTCGGCGCGCCGCTGGCCGGCTACGACACGAGCCGCGGGGCGTTCCTCGGCCCGTACCGCAGCTACCACAATCCGCTGGCAGTAGAAAAGGGACAGTGCAGCAACAGCAACGCCTATGGTGACAATTCCTGTGGGACGCTACACACTACGCTAACGCTTCAACCGGGCGAGAGCCGCGAGGTGCTGGTGATGCTCGGTATCGGCGACGCGCGCGTGGTGGGCAAGCGCACCGTGGCGGAGTACGGTTCGCTGGAACGCGCCGCCATCGAGTTCCAAAAGCTCAAGGACGCCTGGCAGGCCCACCTCGGCAGCCTGGTGGCCCAGACACCGGATGAGGATTTCAATCACACGGTCAACGTGTGGGGTCTCTACAACTGCCTCATCACCTTCGCCTGGTCGCGGGCCGCCAGCCTGGTCTACAACGGTGAGCGCGACGGTCTAGGCTTCCGCGATTCGGTACAGGACATTTTGGGTGTGTTTGCCGCTATCCCGGAAGAAGCGCAAGCGCGCCTCGAATTGATGCTGACCGGGCAGGTCTCTAGCGGCGGCGCGATTCCCGTCATCCAGGCCTTCGGCCACCGCCCCGGCCACGAATCCCCGCCCCCCGCCGAGGACTACCGTTCCGATGACTGCCTATGGTTCTTCAACGTCGTCCCGCTGATGGTGGGCGAAACCGGCGATCTGAACTTCTACAACAAGGTGCTGCCCTACGCCGACAAAGGCGAGGCGACGGTCTTCGGCCACCTGCGCCGCGCGCTGGAATTCAACCTGGAACGCACTGGCGCGCACGGCCTACCCTGTGGTCTCCACGCGGACTGGAACGACTGCCTGAAGCTCGGCTACTACGGCGAAAGCCTATTTGTCGCCTTCCAGGTACAGCTCGGTCTGATGATTTACGCCGAGATCGCGGAGCAACTCGGCAGGGCGGAAGAAGCGGCCTGGGCGCGGGCACAGCACGAGACGCTGGAAGCCAACATCCAGAAATGCGCCTGGGACGGTGACTGGTTCATCTGGGCCATCGGCGACGACGGCACGGTGTACGGCACAAAAGAATCGCCCGAAGGGCAGGTCTACCTGAACACGCAAATCTGGTCGGTTATCAGCGGAGCGGCGACACCGGAACAGGCGGAACGCTGTATGCAGACCGTCAAGGAACATCTATCCACGCCCTACGGCTTGATGCTCTGCGCGCCGGCTTTCGTCAACATG
>JAFGSL010000395.1 GCA_016934645.1 Anaerolineae bacterium | reverse complement strand
ACGCGACCGCCCGTGTGCCCCCGCTAAGGAGCACAATAATAACCAAGACCACTAGCAACAGCCCCAGCAAAGGATTGCTGGGGGCGACGAGGGTGCGTATCGCAGTTTGGGCGCGTTGGTCCGTCTTCATCATCAATACCAGTCTGAATTTGATTAGCTTAAATTCTACAACAGAATGCGAAATATGTCAAATGACACTCGTCTGGGATGACAAATGTCCCAAGCAGTAAAAATCGCAACCGTTGAACGAATTACGAGTCACGCATCACGTATCACGCATCACTTATCCCACACTCGATCCGGCTGCCAGAAACCAAGTTTCGGCGTATTCCATGCATCGGTCGGTTCGAAGAGCCCGCTGAAATCACGCAATTGCGCTTCGATGCCTTCGTAGTTCAAGTCCACGCCCAGGCCGGGCTTTTCCGGCACTTTGACGTAGCCATCCTCCATCAACGGGTCATCCAGGCCGGTAACGAGGCTGCTCCAAAACGGCAGATCGAGGCCGTGATGTTCCAACGCGACGAAGCTCGGGATCGCCGCTGCCGTGTGCAGGTTCGCCATGAACGCGATGGGCGAGCCAGCGAAGTGCAGCGCCGAGGGGATACCGTACCGCTCGGCGTAGTCTGCGATCTTCTTGGTCTCCAACATCCCACCGGCTGTAAGCAAGTCAGGATGGACAATGTCCACAGCGCGCTGCTCGATGAACTCACGGAAGCCATCCCACAAATACCAATCCTCCCCGGCAGCGATGGGAACTTTGACCGCATCGGTCACGCGTTTGTGCCCGGCGACATCCATCAGCGGCATGGGGTCCTCCATCCACGAAAGCGCGTAAGGTTCTAGCGCCTCCGCTAGCTTGATGACCTCCTTCGCCGTAAGGTAGCCGTGCCCGTAGTGATCGATGCACAACGAGACGTCCCAACCGACCGCTTCACGCACCATCCGAAGGACTTCGGCCAACGCGGCGATGCCTTTGTCCGTCACTTTGACGACCTGTCCGGAGCCCGGCGCGCGCCAACGCTGACCCATCCCGTACTCGTGCTTCGTCGGCTGCCCTACCATGCCACCTTCGATCTCGTGCAAAGTCTGGATGCGCACGTCGCATTTGATGAACGTGAGACCCATCTTCTTGCGGCCCAGCGCGCGCTGTGCGTAAGCCTGCGGCGTCGCTTCGTCCGGCTCGGGCGTGTCGGCGTAGATGCGGATTTTTTCACGGTACTTGCCGCCGAGGAACTGGTAACACGGCACGCCGTAGACCTTGCCCACCAGGTCCCACAGCGCCAGCTCAATGCCGGAGACGCCGCCGCCCTCACGCCCCCAGTTGCCGAACTGCTTGATCGTGCGGAAGAGCATATCCACGTTGCACGGATTCTGGCCAAGCAGCATGCTCTTGAATTGCAGCGCGTTCTCCGGGTGGCCCGCATCGCGCACCTCGCCAATACCGTACACGCCCTGGTTCGTGTCGATACGGATGATCGGGTAATCGTAGTTCGACCATACCACCGCGTAACGCAAATCGGTGATTTTGAGATCACTGGGACGGGAATAGGTGTTGACCGCGTTTTCGACGTGTCCTCGTTGGGTTTCCTCTGATAGATTGTCACTCATAGTTTGCCTCCTCAGAATGCAAAGTCACGGTTATTATAACCCTACCCTTACTTTTTACCTATAGGATAACTGCGGTGTATATGGTATAATCTTAATAGGTAAAGTATGAATATGGTTTGTGTGAAGGATATCTGATATATAGTGGGATGGGTAAATAATGGTTACATTAACTCGACGACTGAGTCTATGGAATGTACCGCGGACACGGACGCGCCAGTGCATCCACGCCTTGCAGCAGGCACTAGCGCACCGCCGACTTGACATGGTGTTTCAGGCTGCGCCCACGGTACCGTTTGACAATGCGTCGCGCCTGGTCTTTTTCAGCGACGCTCACCGTGGCGACAACAGCCGTACGGATGCCTTCCGAGTCAACGAACCGCTTTTCTTGCACGCCCTGCGTCACTACTTCGATCAAGGGTTTACCTACATTGAGGTCGGAGACGGGGACGAACTGTGGAAAAATCGCCGTTTCGATACCGTCCAGAAGGCCCACGCACAGGTCTTTGCGTTATTCCATCGTTTTGCCGAGACACAGCGACTGCATCTGCTATTCGGCAACCACGACATCATCGGCAATCGCCGCCAGCCGGTGAACAAAGGCGGGTTGATCGCTCACGAAGGGTTGATCCTGCAGCAAAGACACAATGGGCAACAAATCTTCGTCACCCACGGCCACCAGGCCGACGCCAAAGCTGATCTCTTCTATCAGATCAGCCGGATGGCCGTGCGCAATGTCTGGCGCCGGCTGCAACTTATGCATCTGGCCCCGGTCTCCTGCCGCGATGGGGAGGAAAAGACGCCGCGTTCCTACGAACAATTCCTGACACGTTGGGCAGCAGACCGGCAGCGGATCCTGGTTTGTGGGCATACGCATCGCCCGGCCAGCGCAGTATACGGGGAAGCGCCCTACTTCAACACCGGCTATTGCCTCGCGCCGGGAATCCTCACCGGGTTGGAAATCCAGCACGGTGAGATCGGCCTAGTGCGCTGGCGTGCGACGCCGCACAGCACGACGCCCTTCCAGCGAGAGATTTTGAGCGCGCCGCGCCGGTTGAAATACTTCTGGTAAGATGAATTGACACCCCTAAAGATGCACCTATACTACTTGTGATGTTCCACAAGTCGATAGTGCTGCATCAATGAACGCCATACCGATTCTCACCACCAAGCTCTACATTCCACCACCGCACGCAGCGTGTGCGGTCCGTACTCGGCTGTTTGAGCAACTGAACGCCGGTCTGCGTCTGGGACACCGGCTGCTCCTGATCTGCGCCCCGGCCGGCTTTGGCAAAACCACCCTCCTCAGCGAATGGATCGCTGCCAATCTCCAATCTCCAATCTCCAATCTCCAATTTTGTTGGCTTTTCCTGGACGAGGACGACAACGATCCTACCCGCTTCCTCTTGTATCTACTCGCCGCACTGGAGACGGCCTATCCCGATATTGGCGCAGATGCGCGGGCGATGATCCAACCGCCGCAACCACCACAGCTCACAACAATTCTCACCTTACTGCTTAATCGCCTCGCTGCTGAACTTGCGATGAGCAGGGCTGAATCAGCACCGGAGGGCGAACTGGTGCTGGCGCTCGACGATTATCACGTCATCGAACAACCGGCTATCCACGAGATGGTCACGTTTCTGCTCGACCACCTGCCGCCCCGCGTGCACCTGGCGATAGCCACCCGCGTCGATCCGCCTCTGCCCCTGGCGCGGCTGCGCGCCCGTCGCCAACTCACCGAACTGCGCGCTGCCGACCTACGCTTTACGGCGGATGAAGCCACGACCTTCCTTAACCAGGTTATGGGACTGAACCTTGCGCCAGAGAACATTGCGATCCTTGCGACTCGCACAGAAGGCTGGATCGCCAGCCTACAACTGGCTGCCATCTCCCTACAACGTCGCGACGCGGCGGAAGCGGCGACCTTCATCGCAGCGTTCGGCGGCAGCCACCGGCACGTCATCGACTATCTCACTGAGGAGGTACTGGCACAGCAGCCCCAGGAGATCGTCGAATTTCTCTCACAAACGACTATTCTCGACCGCCTGAACGCATCCCTGTGTGACGCCGTGACCGAGTGCGACGATGGAGAGCGCCTGCTGCGTCAGTTGGAGCAAGCTAACCTGTTTATAGCACCGCTGGATGACGAACGACAATGGTACCGCTATCATCGACTCTTTGCCGATTTCATGCGCAACCGCATCTACAACGAAACGCCAGAACTGACGAAAACCCTGCACCGCCGTGCCGCCACCTGGCACGCTCAACACGCGATGCTATCTGAAGCTATCGGCCATGCGCTGCGCGCCGCCGATTTCGAAGCCGCCGCGCAATGGATCGAGCATACGGCCGTGACCTTGCTGATGCACAGCGAAGCGACCACACTCCTTAACTGGCTAAAGGCATTACCGCAACCAGTCATCGACGCACGGCCTATGTTGAACCTGATCTACGCGGAGGCAGCGCTCATCGCTGGAGAATTCACGGGCATCGAGAAGGCGCTGCAAACTGTCGAAACTGCATTGAGCCGTGACGATGTTCCTGCCGAGGAGCAGGACGCCATTCGGAGCCAGGTTATGGCAATCCGCGCCTATATGGCAACTTTCAGCGGCGACATACACCATGGTGTAGTGCTGGCGCAGCGGGCATTTGCCGCGCTCCCCGAAGGCAATGCCTTTTTGCGCAGCGTTGTCACCTGGCTGTTGGGTCTCAGCCAATTCTTCGACACGGACACCTTGGCCGCGCAGCGCGTCTTCGGTGAAACACTCGAACTCAGCCAGGCTACTGGGAACACATTGATCACGTCGTTGTCGCTCTTCGTCTCCGGCTACTTCTTCATTCTGCAAGGGCGGCTACACCAGGCACGCGTCACCTTCGAGCAAGGGTTAGCGTCGTTGACCGGGGACCAGCGCACTCCGCCGCCGGTCAGTGCCAGTCTGATTTACCAGGGACTCGCCGAAGTGCTGCGTGAATTGAATGACCTGGAAACTGCTGCGCAGACCATCGCGATGTGTATCGATCTGGGTGAACAATGGGGCAATGCCGAAGTTCTGGTGGATAGTTACGTCGTTCTCACCCGCATCGCATATGCACAAGGCGACGAAGAGCACGCCCGGCAAACCTTAGAAAAAGTCATGACCTTTGCTCACGAAGATAAAATCTCACGGTTGACCATACGGCAGATGGAGGCGTTCCAGGCACGTATGCAGGTGGCCTGGGGTGAGTTGGACGCTGCTGCACTGTGGGTCGAGAAGTGCCTCAACGCTTATGCACAAGAACCACTGCCGGAAGGCAACATCGCCGTCTTCATCCGCTGGATGGAAGTCTCTGCCCTGGCACGGTTTTACCTGGCCCATAGACGTTTCGCTGCTGCCATTGAAGCCCTCGTTCCCTCACGACGCCTCGTCGAGGATGCTGGCTGGATGGGCGTCGCCATAGAACTGCTCGGCCTGGAAAGCCTGGCGCTGCGCGGTCAAGGACAACGTGAGGCAGCTCACAGCATCCTTCGTCGCGCGCTGACCCTCGCTGCTCCGGAAGGGTACGTGCGGATTTTCGTGGAAATGGGCGCAGAGATGGTCTGCTTGCTCCAGGAAGTTCTGGAAGAAGGCGTTATGCCCGACTATGCCATGCAGTTGTTACACGCAGTCAAAGATCAAAAGTCAAAGGTCGAAAGTCAAAAAGGAGAACCAGATGGCTTTAGACCTTCGACTTTTGACTTGGGACTCATCGAACCTCTGAGCGACCGCGAACTGGAAATCCTGCGCTTGATTGAAACCGGTATGACCAATCGCGAAATCGCTGCAAAACTCTACATCGCCATCAGCACCGTTAAAACACACATCAACAATCTCTATGGCAAACTCAGCGTCAGTAATCGCGTGCAAGCTATAGCGCGAGCGCGCGAACTGAGGCTGCTGGCATAATCTTCAAACTGAATTACACATAGGATGCGCGCGTTGAGTAACGCGCGCATCCTGTTTTTTCCACCCCCCAAACTCCACCCCTTGGCGGATGACACTCCACCCCCTGGCGTGCTATGTTGATAATTGAAAGGAATACACAATGCCAGAACAAACGATGTACTACACCATCCGGGTCCGCGAACACCTGATACCGGAACAATGGGAAACGTGGTTTGCCGGTCTGACACTCAGAATCCTACCGGGCGGCGAAATGCAGCTTTCAGGCCCTATCCCTGATCAGGCTGCGCTTCACGGCATCCTCAACCGCATCCGCGACCTGGGATTGACGCTGGTATATCTCAACTTGTCAACGGATTTCCCTGAAGGAGTCCGCATGTGAAATTCCTTATCAATAATTATGAAAATGCTTGCGGCGGATTGTGATCTGCCTTAAGCGTTGAAGTGAGGTGTTTTTGAGATGTTGACACAAACGCCATCAACGAACGACCATTTGGTAGAACTATGCCAGGTGACGAAAGTATACAGCGGCGCAGCGGGCGAGTTCGTCGCGCTCAAAGGCGTGGATCTCACTGTGCGGCCCGGCGAATTCGTCGCCATCGTCGGCAAATCGGGCAGCGGCAAATCCACACTCATCAATGTACTCACTGGCATCGACCGCCCCACTTCCGGTGAAGTGTGGGTGGATGGCGCTGCCGTCCACACGCTCAACGAGGAGCAGATCGCTCTCTGGCGAGGACGCAGCGTGGGCGTCATCTTCCAGTTCTTCCAACTGCTACCCACCCTCACTGCCGTCGAAAACGTGCTGCTGCCGATGGATTACACCGCCACAGTGCCGCGCGCCCAACGCCCTGAACGCGCTATGCAACTGTTGGAGCGCGTCGGCATGGTGGACGTGGCGCACGCGTTGCCCACAACACTCTCCGGTGGCCAACAGCAGAGCGTCGCCATCGCCCGCGCGCTCGCCAACGATCCGCCCATCATCACCGCCGACGAACCAACCGGCAACCTCGACTCCAAGACCGCCGACATGGTTCTGCAACTCTTCGAGGAACTGGTCGATGGCGGCAAAACCGTCCTGATGGTCACCCACGACGACGACCTGGCTGCCCGCGCGCAGCGCACGATCGTTCTGGCAGATGGCGAAGTCATCCGTGAAGCGTGATACGTAATTGACCTTTCACGAATCACGCATCATCAAAGACAAGAAACGAACGATGAACGATGAACCAACTCTAATAAAGGTACGCAACGTCGTCAAAGAATATCGCGGATTGGCTGGTACGGTCGTCGCCCTCAAGGGCATCAGCCTGGATGTGCGGCAGGGTGAGTTCCTCGTCATCACCGGTAAATCCGGCGCGGGCAAAACGACGCTCGTCAACGTCCTCGCCGGGCTGGATCGCGCTACCGGCGGCGAAATCTGGATAGACGGCGCGCCTGTGCATCGCTTCGGCCCGGAGAAAGCCGCACAGTGGCGCGGACGGACCGCCGGCGTCGTCTTCCAGACGTTCGAACTACTGCCTACGCTGAGCCTCGTGCAGAATGTGATGCTGCCGATGGACTTTGCGCACCGGTACACTCACCGGCAACGCCGCGAGCGCGCGATGCAGTTGTTGGAACAGGTCGAGATCGCCGCACACGCCCGCAAGCCACCGACGGCCATCTCCGGTGGGCAACAGCAACGTGTCGCTATCGCCCGCGCGCTGGCGAACGATCCGCCGCTCATCATCGCCGACGAACCGACCGGTAGCCTCGACTCCACGACCGCCAGCACGGTCCTCGACGTATTCGCCGCGCTCGCTGCCAAAGGCAAAACCGTCATCCTCGTCACCCACGACAAAGACGTAGCAGCACGTGGTACGCGCGTCATCACGCTAGCAGACGGGGAAATAGTTCAAAGTTGAAGGTTCAAGGTTCGATAACTTTCAACTCACAAAGGAGAAAGCGATGTTAGCAACACGTTGGTGCAAAGTTCTCAACGACCTCACCGGCAACAAGACCCGGACGCTGCTCATTGTGCTGTCAATAGCGGTGGGCCTGTTTGCCATCGGGACGATCGTGAGCGCGCGGACGCTGCTCTCGACCGAGATGGCGCGCAGTTACGCGGCCATCAGCCCCTCCGACGGGATCGTGCGCACCGTGGAGCTGTTCAACGAAGACTTCGTGCGTGCGGTACGGGCCATGCCGGAAGTCGCCGACGTCGATGCTCGCCGTGTGCTCGAAGTGCGTGCGCAAGTCATCGCAGCGGATTCAACGGATGATCATCCGTTGAATTCCGCTCAATCCACCGAGATGACGTTGCGCGTCTTCGCCGTGCGCGACTACGACACGATGCGCGTGGACCTGATTTTCCCCTCTCCTGGAGGAGAGGAGTCAGAGCTGAGCGCCTGGCCGCCGCCGGAGCGCGAAATCCTCGTTGAACGATCCGCGCTGGCTGTGCTCGACGCGCGCGTGGGCGATACACTCAGCATCGAATTGCCCGGCGGCCGCGTGCGGCATCTCCGCATCGCCGGGCTAGCTCACGACATGGTGCAGGTCCCAGCGCAGTTCGATGGCACACCCTACGGCTACATCGCCTTCGAGACGCTGACGTGGCTCGGCGAACCGTACGGCTTCAACGAACTGCACGTGCGGGTTATCCCCCCCGTCTCCCCCCCAGTGGGGAGGACTAAGGGGGGGAGCCGCTCCGCCGTCAACGCCGTCAAGGACAAGGCCGAGGACAACGGGTTCACCATCCCACTTTCGCTGACGGCGGAACCGGGCGCGCTGCCCCTCGACGACATCCTGGACGCCGTCCTGCTGCTGATGGGCGCGTTAGGCGTGCTCGCGCTCCTCCTCAGCGTCTTCCTTATCCTCAACACCGTCTCCGCGCTGTTGGCCCAGCAAAAACGGCAGATCGGGGTGATGAAGGCCATCGGCGCGCGCACCGGGCAGATTATGGGCATGTACCTGACACTGGCACTGCTGTACGGTCTGTGTGCCCTCCTCATCGCCATCCCATTAAGCTGCGTGAGCGCGCGCGCCCTCAGCGCCTTTATCGCCGGGATGTTCAACTTCGACCTGCGGGAGGCACGTCTCTCACCAACGGCGGCCCTCATCCAGATTGCGGTAGGCATGATCGTCCCCGTGTTGGCGTCACTACCGCCTTTCCTGGCAAACCTGCGGGTCACGGCGGCGGAAGCGCTGCGGATGGGTTACCACCCCGGCAAGGGGCACTTCGGCGCGGGTTGGATCGACCGGCTGCTTTCCGGCGCGAACCTATGGTTTACGCGCCACATCTTACGCCGCCCGCTGTTGCTCTCCCTGCGCAATACCTTCCGCAGCAAAGGCCGGCTCGCACTCACACTCATCACGCTGACACTCGGCGGCGCGATCTTTATGGGCGTCTTCAGTGTACAGGCATCGCTCGACCAGACGCTCGATGAACTGCTACAGTGGTGGGGCTTTGACGTAATGGTCATCCCCGCCCGATCCTACCGCGCGGACAAGATGATCCAGGCCGCGCTGGACGTGCCGGGCGTCGCCGCCGCCGACATCTGGTTTCAACTGCCCGCCCGCCGCGTGCATCCGGACGGCGTCGAAAGCGACAATCTCTATTTCTTTGTTCCACATCCCGATTCAGCGCTGGTGCCCGCACCCAAGATGCTCGCCGGGCGCTGGTTGTTGCCTGAGGATGAGAACGCCGTGGTGCTCAACGCCCTCGCCATAAAAGAGGAACCGGATATCGAGGTGGGCAGCGAGGTCGTACTGAAGATCATGGGGCGCGAACGGACTTACCGCGTCGTCGGCGTCTGTATGGGGATCCTGATGCCGATGGGTTACGCGCCCTACCCCTATATCGCGCGGACGACGGGACAGGTGGGGATGGGGGGCGCGGCGCTGATTCGGACGGAGCATCACGACGCGGACACGGTCGCCGCAACCGCAACCGCCGTGGAAACGCACTTCGAGCGCGCCGGGCTGCGGGTGAGCGATACCCAGAC
This sequence comes from Anaerolineae bacterium, assembly GCA_016934645.1. The sequence continues at coordinate 3,497 of JAFGSL010000395.1, read as the reverse complement.
CGTCAGCGGCGAGCGTGAGGAAGCCGGCACCAGCTTCGGTATCATCATCGCGTTGTTGATGGTGATGGCAGTGCTGCTGGCGCTGGTAGGTGGACTGGGATTAATGGGGGCGATGAGCATCAACGTGCTGGAACGCGCGCGCGAAATCGGCGTGCTGCGGGCCATCGGCGCGCCCAACCGCGGCGTGGCGCAGGTCTTCATCGTCGAAGGCGTCACCATTGGCGTGCTCAGTTGGGCATTCGGGACGACACTCGCGTTCCCCCTGGGACGGCTGCTCAGCGACGCTGTTGGCCTTCCTCTGATGGGCGCGCCGCTCAGCTTCAGTTTCTCGACACTCGGCGTGTGGATCTGGCTGGGCGTGGTCGTCGTCCTCAGCGTCTTCGCCAGCGCCCTCCCCGCCCGAAATGCCTCACGGTTGACGGTGCGGGAAGTGTTGGCGTACGAATGAGCGAATCAGCGAGTGGAGAATCAGCGAATGAAGAATCAGCGAATTACGCATCACGCGTGACACATTTCTCATCACTCGTTTCTCATTTCTCATTTCTTACAACGGAGGTGTACCATGAAAACATGGCGCATTTTGTTGATCGGAGTCCTGTTGTTGACAGGGTGCAATGCTGCGTTGAGCGCGACGACAGAACCGATTCTGCCGCCGGTCAAGGCGGATGCAGATGTGATCGCGGTAGAAGGCGTCGCCGAACCGGCGCGTTGGGTGACGCTGCGCACGGTGGATAGTCGCGCAGTTGCCGAAGTGTTCGTGGCTGAAGGCGACGCAATCCGCGCGGGCGACGCACTGCTACGGCTAGACGATACGGATGCACAGCTCGCTATCCATCAGGCCGAAGCCGCGTTGAGCGCAGCGCAAGCCCAGTTAGCACTGGTGCGGGCCAGCGCACGTCCGGAACAATTGGCTGCACTCGAAGCCCAAGTCGCCGTCGCCGATGCCGTAATCTCCCAGACCACTGCGCTACTCACCGCAAGCCAGGTCAATGGGATCGAAGCTGACGTCGCCGACGCGCAAACAGCGATTGCGGCAGCTGAACTCGCCTGCCATCAGGCCGACCAAGTGCACGACGACACGATGCAGTGTCTCGACGTTTCTATGCCAGACGGCAGCACACAGCAAATCTGCCCAGCGCTCGGTACCTACGAAGAAATAGCGCGTGCGCAGGTGACAGCGGCGCAGGCGGCTTTGGATGCCGCGAGAGCACAACTCGTCGCCCTTCGTGGCCCGGCCGGAGCAAAAATTGGCGCGGCGCAGGCCAGCGTCCAGACCGCGCTGGTACAGCGCGACGCATTGCAGGCCCAGCTCGATCTGGCACAAGCTGGCGCGACCGACGCAACGATCGCTGTAGCAGAAGCCGTCGTCCGCGAGTCCGAAGCGGCACTGGCAGCCGCCCGCAACCTGCGCGCCGACCTGACATTGGCCGCTCCCTTCGATGCGATCGTGAGCGACATTGCCATACACCCAGGAGACATCACCACGCTTGGCAGCGCCCTTGTTACCCTGGCGACGCTCAATGCGTTGCACATCCGCGTCAAAGACCTGACCGAACTCGACATTGCGCGCGTGATCGAGGGGCAGCCCGTTCACATTACCTTCAACGCCCGGCCCGACACCGCCTTTTCCGGGCGCGTCACCCGCATCGACCGCCAGGGCCAGGATTACCTGGGCGACGTGATCTACCCCGTCTACATCGAACTGGACACCATGCCGGACTGGGCTATGTGGGGAATGACAACGAAGTGCGAATTACAAATTGCAAATGGCGAGTGGCAAATGGCAAATGAGGAATCCACAATCGCAAACCAAGAATCACCCATCACGGATCACGCATCGCGCATTATTGCCGAAGCTGTGATTGAGCCAGAACGCTGGAGCGAAGCGCGGTTCACCATCCCCGGTCAGATCGTCGAAGTGCTGGCGCAGCCAGGAACGAGCGTGCGGGCTGGGGAGGTGCTGGCGCGCCTCGATACATCGCACGCAACCGCTGCCGTGCGTCAAGCGGAAGCGGCGCTGGCGACAACCCGAGCACAACTGGCCCTGGCACAGACCGGGCCGCGCCCGGAGAGCGTCACCGCCGCCGAAGCGCAGGTTGCCACCGCCGAAAGTGACGTGGCACGGGCTATTGCGTTGCGTAATCAATGGACCGCCACCGAACGCGATGCGCAAGTCGCCGCCGTGCGCGCACAGCTTGAAACAGCACAGGCCGAAAAGCGCCAACTCGAAGCCCAATGGCAATGGGCCAAAGACGGTGAGAACGACGAGAGCGCACTGGCTTACCGTGAACAGATCGCCATCGTCGAGCAAAGGATTGCCGCCGCCGAGACACGTCTCGCCGTTATCCCACGCGTATTCGCCGTCCAGGCACAGGCTGCCGATGCAGGCGTGCGCGTCACCGAAGCGCAATTCGCCGCAGCGCAGGTGGAGCTTAACGTGACCCAGGCCGGGCCCCGCGCCGAGGATATCGCCGTGGCGCAGGCTGCCGTCCGGCAAGCGGAAGCCACACTCGCCGCCGCTCAGGCCACCCTGGCGCACACCGAACTGCGCGCCCCGTTCGCCGGCACGGTCACGCAGGTGACCGTGGAAACCGGCGATCTCGTCACACCGGAGATCCCCATCCTCGTGTTGGCCACGCTCGATCGGCTGCACGTGCAGACCCGCGACGTGCTGGAGAACGATGTGGAGCACATCAGCGTGGGGCAACCGGTCACGGTCAAAGTGGATGCGCTGCCTGAGGTCACATTCTCCGGGCGAGTAACCCAGATCAAGGCACAGGGAGTCCTCTATCGTGATGACGTCGCTTTCCCGGTCATCATCGCACTAGACACGCCATCACCTACGCTGTTGTGGGGGATGAAGGCCACAGTAGAAATCACTCCATGAAAATTCAATCCTTGCGAAGGCCTTCGCAAGGGTGGCCAACAAAATATTAGCAATTCATTAGATTTTAGCACTCTCAAGGTGAGAGTGCTTGACAAACGCCATGAACCGTGCTATCATTATAAGCAAGTTAGCACTCAGAACAGTCGAGTGCTAATGGTATACACGAAAAACCTAAATTCATCAAGTGGAGGTAAGTCATGAGCGTAAAGATTAGACCCTTGAACGACCGTGTAATTGTGGAACCAGTCGAGGAGAACGAGATGACCTTCGCCGGTGGGCAGTTGGTGCTCCCAGACACGGCCAAAGAAAAGCCCCAGCAGGGCAAAGTCCTGGCCGTCGGCCCCGAAGTGGAAGTGGAAAATGAAGATGGCAAAGTCGTCGGCCCGCGGGAGGGCGACCTGGTGATCTATGCAAAGTACGCCGGCACAACGTTTAAAACCCGCGACGGTAAAGAAATGTTGATCCTGCGTGTTGATGACATCCTGGGCGTGATCGAAGAGTAGTCTGGCCCTCACACCCACAGCAATTTATAAAATAATCTTCTTGAGTTAAGGAGTAGAAAAACATGGCTAAGCAATTACAATTCGGTAGTGAGGCGCGCGCTTCACTT
>JAFGSL010000051.1 GCA_016934645.1 Anaerolineae bacterium | reverse complement strand
CGCCGGTATGTTCCTGGGCGCGATGACGCCGCCGCTGTTCAGCGCGCTGACGATGCTCTCCGTGACGCACAACGCCTTCGATATGATCGAGGAGATCCGCCGCCAGTTCCGCGAAGACCCCGGTATTTTGGCGGGCACATCGGAACCTGACTACGTGACCTGTGTTTCCCTGGCTTCGCAGGACGCGCTGAAGTCGTTGATCCTCCCGGCGTTCCTGGCCGTGGCGCTCCCGTTGTTGGTCGGCTTCATTATGGGGCCGGAGGCGCTCGGCGCATTCCTCGGCGGCGCAATCATCACCGGCATCCTCTTCGCGCTGTTGATGGCGAACGCGGGCGGTCTGTGGGACAACGCCAAGAAGTACATCGAGAGTGGCTTCTTCGGCGGCAAAGGTTCTGAGGCGCACAAGGCCGGTGTGGTGGGTGATACCGTCGGCGATCCCTTCAAAGACACCGCCGGTCCGTCCCTGAACACGCTGATCACGGTGATGGCGCTCGTCTCTTCGCTCTTCACGCCTATCATCGCAGTGTTCCATCTCTTCGGCTAAAAATAGTCGATACTGAATACCCAAGGAGCTGGCGAATCTCTCGCCAGCTCCTTTTTTCGATCAGAGCCACCCTTCGTAGTAGCCCGTCTCGTACATCGCGACGATGTTTTCCGGCGGACTGATTGCCTGGATGTTGTGGCATGGCGCAATGATGTAGCCGCCGCCTGCGCCTAGAATCTCTATATTTGTCTTGACCTCCTCAACCACGTTGTCCACGCTGCCGAAGGCCAATGTCTGCTGGTTATCCATCCCCCCGTGGAAGATGATGTTTGAGCCGAAATCCCGCTTCAGCCCCTCGCGCTCCATCCCTTTGCAGCGCCACTGGATGGGATTGAGCACATCCATCCCGATCTCGATCAGCGCCGGAATCACCGGGCGTATCGCGCCATCGCTGTGGGTGAAGACGACGCCTCCACCCTCGTGCACCAGGTCCATCATCCGCTTCATCCGTGGGAGCAGGAACTCGCGAATATGTCGCATCGAGAATAGCATCCTTTCCTGCGAACCCAGGTCTTCGGCGACGTAGGAGAACGTCACCTGGCCTGGAATCTGCTCGTAGATGCGGCGTGTGTTCTCGTAAGCAAAGTCGAAGAGCTTGTCCAAGCAGTAATGCACCATCTCCGGATTGAGCGCCAGGTCCATGTAGGCTTGTTCCAATCCACGCAGGTAGGTGTATTCCAAGAACGGCTCCGATCCGCCGCCGCGCACTGGACGGTGCTCATTGCCTTCGAGTTGCTCCGGAATGATGGAATAGTCGAACCAGTCCGGCGTGGGCCAGGTGTACTTGTCCTCAATCTCGTCCACCGAGGTATACTGCGCTAGCGGATGATATACCACTTCGCTGTAGGTGCCGGTTCCATAATCAACGTCTCGGCGACGGCAGCCGTACATGTCGCAACCTGGTTCCGGTGGCGGGCCAATGTAGCACGGACCAACGTCCAGCGGGCGGTCGATGTGCAAGCGTGCGAACATCTCGTCCACAGTGGCGCATCCCAGGTGTTGCATAATCTTTTCGGTAGCCTCCGGTGTGCCCCAGTAATCCATCGGGACGCGATCTGGCTTCTCGCGCCACAACACCGCGAGCCAGCGTTCTTTGGGGGTCATTGTTTCTTTCATTCAAATCTCCTCTGTTTCAGGTTGAAGGTTACAGGTTGAAAGTTATTGATCGGGGTATTGTTCGAGGTAGATGATAAAGCCAGCGATGCGACGGCTGGTTTGTGTGCTCAAGGCGTATAGTTGATCGAATTCTTCTTGAGAGATGTAGCTTTGATCAAGTGCTATATAAGCTTGAGCGCGGACTTCGCCGGAGGAAGCTTTGGCGATGTAAAGATAGCGGACAAATGTACGGTTATTCTGACTTTCAAAACCCTCGGCGATATTCGATATGACGGAAACTGCCGCTCGCCGTATCTGATCACGAAGCCCAAAATCGCGGCTAAACGCCTCGTTTTTCGTCAATGTATACACTAGATTGCACAACTCACGCCCGCTTTGCCAGCTCAAAATCTCCTCAAAACGCTCAATCTTTGCCATACAAAGTCCTCCCAACTTTTAACCTTTAACCAGTAACCTTCAACTTAATCGACTACCAGTCTGCTACGCTTCCGTCTTGATCGTAGTAAAATTCGCCGCCGAGTTCTTCTTCGTAATCGATCCACTGCTGCGCCTCGTGCTCATCAATCTCGAAACCCAGACCGGGCGCGGTGGGCAGATCGATGTAGCCATCTTTGACCAGCCACTCCTGTTTGAGCAGACCGTAGCCCAGGCTGGCGTCGATCTGTTCCTGGATGAGAAAGTTGGGCACAACGGCGTCCACGTGCAGTGCTGCCGCCAGTGCTACCGGCCCGATAGCGCAGTGCGGCATGGTGTGCATGTAGTACACTTCTGCCATGTTCGCTACCTTCTTTAGTTCCGTGATACCACCCACGTGCGAGACGTCCGGCTGGATGTAAGCCACGGCCTGCTTCTCGAAGACTTCGCGGAAGCCCCAGCGCGTGAGAAAGCGCTCACCGGTGGCGATGGGGAAGGGGACGTGATCGGAGACCTGCTTGAGCGCGTCCACGTTCTCCTGCGGCACCGGCTCCTCAACGAACATCGGACGCATTCCTTTGAGTTCGCGGCAAATCTCGATTGCCAACGCGGGCGTGAACTTGCCGTGGAAGTCGAAAGCCAGTTCCACGTCCGGACCGACCCACTCGCGCATCAGGTATGCCCGCTTGACGAAAGCATCGATCACGGCGGGCGGTTCGTGTCCGCGCCATTTCCCGCCGGGACCGGATTTGAACGCCGTGTAGCCCATCGTGCGCAGCCAATCCAGGCGCTCTTTGGCGCGCGCCAGCCCCTCGTCGCTCGTATCATGAATGCCCCAGTGCGCGTAGACGCGAATCCGGTCGCGGACGGTGCCGCCGAGGAGCTTGTACACCGGCACGCCGTAGTGTTTCCCGGCGATATCCCACAAGGCCTGGTCGAGGCCCGAAAGCGCCGTCATGACCACCGGGCCGCCCCGGAAGAACGCCGAACGGTAGATGTGCTGCCAGTGATGTTCGATACGCAACGGGTCTTTGCCAATCAAGTATTCCGCCAATTCCTCAATGACACCCATGACACCTTTGGGCCGCCCTTCCAGCGTCGATTCGCCCCAGCCCACCAAGCCGGTGTCGGTTGTGATTTTCACCAACCGCGTCCGCTTGCGCGGGAAAAACTGCTCGATCTTTGCGATCTTCACATTCGCCTCCTTATACGATTTGCATTTACCGCGAATTGCAGCGACAATAGATAGAAGTAGACGGTAGACTGTAGACGGTGGACAGGGGAAGAACCTGTCTACCGTCTACCGCCTACTGTCTACCGTTAAGACATCTTACACTGGAATCCAGGAGGTTACAAACGATGGACAAAGTACGATTTGGCATTATCGGTGTTGGTGGCATGGGCACCGGACACGGTCGCAACATGCCAATGATCCCCGATGTGGAGTTGGCCGCGGTGTGTGACATTGCGCCTGCGGCCTTGGAGACGGCAACCCGCAATTTCGAGGTTCCCGGCTTCGATAATCACATTGATTTGTTGGACAGTGGTCTGGTGGACGCCGTCATCATCGCCACACCGCACTACTTCCACCCGCCCATTGCTGTGGACGCGATGCGCAAGGGCATTCACGTCATCAGCGAAAAACCGATGGCGGTCACGGTGTCCGGTGCGGAGGCGATGATCAAGACCGCCGAGGAAACCGGTGTGACCTTCGCCGTGATGTTCCAGCAGCGGACACTGCCGGCGTCCCAGGCGGCGAAGAAGCTGGTGGACGAAGGCCGGCTCGGCCCGCTGTACCGCACATTGCTCACCGATTGTCACTTCCGCAGCCAGGCCTATTACAACTCGGCGGGTTGGCGCGCGACGTGGAAGGGTGAAGGGGGTGGGGTACTACTCAACCAGGCGCCGCACGGGATGGATATCTTCACCTGGTTGGCGGGAATGCCCTCACAGGTAATCGCGCAGGTCAACACGCGCCAGCATGTGATCGAGGTGGAAGACGAAGCTGCTGCGCTGCTCGAATATGAAAACGGCGCGATTGGTTATATGTTGGAGACCGTCAACGAGTATCCCACAGGGATGCGCCTCGAATTATGCGGTGAATACGGCAAGCTGGTGCTCGACGACCGTGGTTTGCGCTTCTGGGAGGTCAAGCCAGGTGTGCGCGCCGCCTCCGACGGGACTGAGGCTATGTGGGGCCATCCCGATTTGGAAGAAGTGACGGTGGAATTGGAGGAGCGCGCCACCGGCCACGCTGCTATCGTTCATAACGTCGCGCAGGCTATCCTTCGCGGTGAGAAATTGCTGTCCCCTGGACCAGAAGCCATCCGCAGCCTCGAACTGGCGAACGCGATCCTGCTCTCCGGGCACACCGGGCAGCCGGTCTCGCTGCCGGTGGATCGTGCCGCTTATGACGCTTTCATCGCCGAGAAGCAGGCGTCGTCAAAGGATAAAGACGTGGAGGATCAGCGAATTACAGATCCGAATTACGTAGCGTGAGCAAGCAGAGAAGTGTGGGAGTATGGGCGTAAGGGAGTTGTTCACCTTCCCCCATACCCCCATTTCCCCACACTCCCACACGCCATCACTCCACTACTCTTCTAAGCTTGCGCCCCGTTCGCCATTTCGCGCTCACTCGCATCGTCTTCCAGCCGCATCACTGCCGGGATGGAGCGCATCGTAACGCCCATCAGGATACTGATGACACCAGCGGCCAAAAACCACACCTGCACGCCAAGCCGATCCGCCACCGGTCCGGCAATCGCCATCCCCAGCAACGATGCAGCCCCGGCCATGCTGCCGACGGCGGTGAAGACACGTCCCTGGATCTCCGGCGCAACCGCGCTTTGTAAAATCGCTAGAAGGGGTGCATTGGTGATGGGATTCATGAACCCGGCGAATAACATCCCGGCGCACGCCAACCAGAAACCTGCAGGTGAAGCAATGCCGATGACCGACCATCCTAATCCCATTCCCACCAAGCCAGTCAATGACGTGTAAATCTTGCGGCGGAATCCGCCCCACACGCTCAACGTTAGTCCTCCCGCGATCAGGCCGATGCCCCAGGATGAATTCAACCACCCCAACTGCAGTGCATCTCCGGCAAAGTGGGTTTTTACCAGGATTGGGAGCAGTGAGAAACCCGGATTTGCCATCATATTCAGCACTGTCGCCATCAGCAGGATGATGAACAACCCTGTCCAATGCCAGATATATAGGAAGCCTTCCCTGACGTCACGAAACAGTACTGCGACGGGCGATTGTCGCTTGGCCAATGCGGGTTGTTCTTCTATTGCCCGGCGTGGTGGTTGAGGAACGGCGATAAAGAACAGTGGAGCGATGGCGAAGGCCGCCGTGACGACATCGATGCCCATAATCACATACAGTGGTAACAACTCCATCAGCAGCGCACCCAAAGGTGGCGTGATGATATCCAGAGCGCCGCGCAAAGTCTGGTTCATCCCGCCTACGCGCGCCAATTGTGATTTCGGCACCATCAGCGATGTGGACGCTTGCATAGCGGAGAAATGGAATGTTCCGCCCAACGCGCGTATGAACATAATGACGTAGACATGCCAGATCTGCAAAACGTTCAACCAGAGGAGTACGACCAGTCCCGCGGAGAAGAGCGCGATGGTGCCATCCGCTATGATCATCACGCGGCGGCGATCCCAACGATCCACCAGCGCGCCGACGAACGGTCCCAGGATCACACCTGGTAGCATTGCGATGAACGTCATCAGTGCCAGGATCGTCGCCGACCCTCCGCTTTCCTGAGTCAGCCACCATACCAGGGCGAATCCCCCTACCTGACTGCCCACAAGGGATAACGCTTGTCCGATCCAGATGGTGAAAAAAGGTCGTGCCCAACTTTTGCCCGATTCCGCTTGCACGCTTGGTCCCGTGCTGGTTTGGATCACTGCATCTTCGCTCATTTTATTCTCCGGTTTGATGTAATTGAATTACGGGTAATATTGTAACATCACTTCTGAATTTTGTCAAGAGTAGAGAGTAAATTATTTTGAGTCATATAGTGTTATTTTTAAGGTTGTGATAAATTTTAATAATTCAATCTCTGGTTATGGCTAAGAATATTAAGTGCAGTGAGATAACTGTGCTCTCTCACAGGATAGAATTGGTATTTTGGCAGTGCATTTGTATAATGGAACAATCTGATCCCCAAGGAGATGGCCGATGATACGATTGATGCGCCCGCATTTTTCGCCAGGATACGTCCAGCATTTCGCCGCGCCTAAATGGGCAGTTTGGGTGGAAGATCGACGCTATGGCGATCCATCGAAGTTTGTGTTAGAGCTGGTGCGCAGCGCATGAAGCGGGGACCGTTGATGATACTGCTATTGATCGTCCCACCCGTGCTGATATGCGGGATCGCGTTGCTCCTCCTGTGGTTGCCGTTGCCAATGGCCCTTAGCAAGAACCGCAACCTGATCGCTGCTGTGGTGACGGGGCTTCTGGGAATGGGGTATCTCATAGCAGTGCTCGTGGGTGCGGTTGCTGCGGTACGGCATGCCGATCCTCGCCTGGACGAGGTCTGCACAGCCTATGGCTTGGCGGCACGCGGGTACGCGCTAGGAGGGCGGCAGTGCGAAGGGGAACTTCAGGAACGCGCGGTGACGCTGCGCTTGCAGCCGGGACAAGGCGCTCGGCGTGCGGTACTGGACATTTTCGTCGCGGCGCAGCCACTGGTGCGAATGGCATGGGGGATGCGCAAACCCCTACTCGGCTGCGAGGGCTGTGCGCGTGTCATCGTGGATGGGTGGGAGGACAGCGCACTCCAGGTCTACGCGGAAGATCCGGTATGGGCCAACGACTGGCTGGTGGACGAGACGGTGCGCACGGTAGCGGCACGAGTAGTGGACGAGCCGGAGCGGCTTGGGTATCGGGAGATCGCCTTGCAACCGGAACGTGTCTGGCTGCGAGGTCATCCCAGTGACATGGTCGACGCCCAGGTGATCGAGGGGTGGCTAGAGGACGCCCTCCTGTTGGCGGATCTGGTCGAGAAGGTCAATACAGATCACTGATTCACCAGCGGCGCTTTGCGCAGTAGATGATTCGCCGCTTCAGACCGCCACTTGAGCTGTCGCCGGTAGCCTGGATGGGGTATGAATTGCCGCCGCACGGCATCCGGTTCTACGTTACCCACTGTCGAGATGCCGGCAAAGTCGGCGACGCCAAGTCCCAGACGTTGGCAATAGTGCAGGTAGCCGATTTCGTTCGGATCGAATCCCATCAGGTGTGCGGTGAAGGCGTCCGCTGCTAACGCGTCGGTTCCCGCCAGCGCCATACGCCAATCCACCGGATCGCCTTTCGTCGGCCCAGGGCCTTCCATTGCCTCGAAGCCGTCAATGACGGCAAGGTGAGGCCATACCCACGGCGCTAACATCGCCATATTCAGGTTAAAGATAGGATAGCCCTGATGCATGGCGAATTTGTCGCTCGGGTTGTTCTCAGCCATACGTGCCATAACCCAATCCGCCAGCGCGGAGAAGCGTAGCCAACGCGGCACCAGTTTGTCGAGCACTGCCAGTGATTCACCTTGCGGCAGATCGCGCGCCGTTATCGTCGTATTGACGAGTGTTCCCATCACCATGTTCTTGATCGACAGGGTGACGATGGCGGCATCGTGGGTTTTCGGCGGCCCAACCGAAATGCGCACATCGCTTTCCACCACAGTACGCGCCAGACGCAACGTTCTAGGTTGCCAATGCCGGTCGTAAACTTGCACGGGGACGGTATCATCCGCATTGAGGTCCACCAGCGTCACGTCGTATGGCGCGACCAGTGCCTCGTAGCCGAAGTGTGCAAAGCTCTCCAAAGTGTTGACGAGCGCTGCACCTTCGGCAATAACCAACGACCCGGTGTACCGTGCGCGCACGAAATCAAGCACGGCGCGCAGCGCGTCATTGTGTGTGGCTGCCAGTTGCCGGTGTGCGACGAGGTTAGGCTTGATGAGCACTTGCTGTCGCTCTTCAAACGTGACCTCATCGGCGATCAGGTCCAGCGCCGCGCGCACATTGTCATAGCGATCGTCGCCTTGAACCAATCCTACCGTAGCCGTCATATTTTCACCTCGTTTGAATTAGTGCCTTCAAGGCTTGATGCATACAAGCGTCATGCCACCCTCGCGGTCAGGATCGGGATCTTCGTGAACCTCAAAGCCGGCCTCGCGCAGTGTCGTACGCCAGACGTCGAGCGGGAAGAGACCGAGCGGGTGATGATCGGGTTCGATGCGCAGTTTGCCGTTCTCCCGGATTAGATAGAGGATAAGGCCGTCGTAGACATCGTCGGTCGGATCGGGATCGTAATTGTTCTCGATGAAGACGACGTCCAGGTTGGCTGGCTTGGATTTTGCCTCTGCGTGAGAGACGCGCGTCTTGTTCTGCTGAAAAGTCTCCGTCGTTTCGTCGGGCGAGACTACCATCACGCCGCCGGAGGATAGATGGCGGTAGGCCATTGCAAACACGTTCCGCAGTTCGGTCTGGTTGACCATATACGAGATGGCGTCGTCGATCAGTACTGCGTCGAACTGCTGGCCCAGGTCGCAATTGCGCATATCCGCGATCAGAAACTCGCACTCTGGATTGAGCTTTTGCGCCAGATCGAGCATTGTCGGGCTGATGTCGATGCCCGTCACTGCGAAACTGCGCTTAAGGTTGTAGGCGTTCTTGCCGCCGCCACAGCCCATGTCCAGTAGGGTGCGCGTTGCCCGCCGGGCGTGTCGCCGGATCAACTGTGTGACCTGATCACACCACGCGGCGTAATCTCCATCAGGATCACCCCAGAGCGGCCAGAGCCAGGATAGGTCCTGATACAAACGCTTTTCGTCCATAACCTCTCCTCTACCAATGCCTGCTTTACGATACCAGGCGCAAACCTTGAACGTATTTGTCCCAAGTATAGTGCAATGTGGCGTGGGAAACAACCGTCCGCGCCAAGACTCAAAACCGGGATGCGCAATGATTCGGGAGAAGAAAAACAACCCGTAAAACAGTGAAGCCCAACCCAGAAAAGAACCGCCCAGCCAGCAATG
>JAFGSL010000394.1 GCA_016934645.1 Anaerolineae bacterium | reverse complement strand
TATGGCAACGTGATGAATCACGGGCTAATCGACAATCTGCCGCAGGGGTGCTGCGTTGAGGTCCCATGCCTCGTGGACAAAAACGGCATCCAGCCTACCCGCGTCGGCGCGTTGCCCCCGCACCTGGCGGCGCTGATGCAGACCAACGTCAACGTGCAAGGACTCACCGTCGAAGCGGCCCTGACCGGCAAGCGTGAACACATCTACCACGCGGCCATGCTCGATCCGCACACGGCTGCCGAGCTAGACCTGGATCAAATCTGGCAGTTGGTGGACGATCTTGTCGAGGCTCACGGCGATTGGTTGCCGGTCTATCGGTAATTTCAACTTGTCCCTCCAGCCCCTTGCGGGGGTGTGCTAACCATAGGTTCGCCTAATCTCCGCAGGGGTATCACTTACCCGGTGTTTATGTCCGGCTGTCGTCGCTCAACGGCAACCGCACCACGACGCACAACCCCGGCTTTTCTGGATCGTCGGTGTAGGGACTCTTGGCGTGGACGGTGCCGCCGTGCGCGGCGACGACTGACCTGACCAGCGCCAGACCCAGTCCTACGCCTCCGTAGCGGCGCTTGGCGCTGCCATCCACCTGGTAGAAACGCTCGAAGATGCGCTCCAATTGGTCTGGCGGAACCCCGATGCCGTCATCGCACACTGACAAAACGACCTCATGGTCTTGTCGCTCCACCCGTACCCTGATATGGCCGCCGGATGGGGTAAATTTGAGCGCATTACTGATGAGATTGTCCAGGAGGCGACGGAACTGTAGTTGGATGCCGTGGACGCACAGCGGCGTTTCCAGCGCTTCCGCATATAACGTCAATGTCTTCTTATGTGCCTCGTTCTGAAACTCGACGCACACGCTGCTGGCGAGATGGGTCAAATCTACCGATTCGGCCAACGGTTTTTCCCCTTCAGGGTTTTCGATTTGCCACAGCACGGTGAAGTTTTCCACAAGGTCGCGTAGCATAACACTGCGCCGCGCAACGATGTCGATGGCTTCGACCTGCTGCTCCGGGATCGAACCGAACGCGCCATCGCGCAGCATCTCGGCGTATCCCATCACCAACGCGATCGGTGTGCGCAGTTCGTGCGAGATGTTTTGTAACATCTCATCTTTCATTCGGTCCAGTTCTTCCTGACGTCTCAGCGCTTCCTTCAAGACCTGGGCTTGATGCGCGGTCGCTTCGTAGAAACGGGCGTTCTGCAAAGCCAGGGCGATGGGAACGCTCAATGTTCTGAGCAATTGTTGGTCTTCTTCTTTGAGAAGTGTATCTTCTGTGCCGGACAGGGAGAGAATGCCGATCAGTTCATCGCGTATCTTGAGCGGAAGGTCCAGGATGAAACCGTTTTCTGCTTCTCTTTGCGAAGCGACCCAGCGCATCAGTGTTTGTTCCGTATACTCGGCGCTAAGACCGTGCCCCGTTCTGACGGGTTGGGCAATGCCTTGTTCGGAAATGGCGGTGAGTGTGTGTGTGTCTTTATCCCATAGATGAATCATCCCTTGCTGTATATCGAGCGCGCTTTTGATGTGTGCGAGCGCGCGTCTGGCGACCTCCTTCAATTCGAGCGTCTCCGCGAGCGTTTGCGAGAGGGCGTTCAGGGTGGTCAAGCGTTGGCGTTCCGTTTCCAGGGATTCGATCAAACGCAGATGCTCGATTGTCGCCGCGACGTAATCGCCAAAGAGTTGCAAATGCCGTGCATCGGCGGCGGTGAATTGACCGACGCGACTGCCATCGACATTGAGGAAACCGATCACCTCATCGCGGACGATGAGCGGCGTCCCCACGTAGGCGCGAACGTTGCCGGCGCCTTCGGCCTGACGCCAAAGCGAAGAGCTAGCAGTGTCTACAATCAGCAGGGGGCAGTGATTCGTTGCCATATATCCGTAAGTCGTTTGCGTTTCCGGTAGCATCCCATTCTTGAGGGTGGCGCCCAGGTTGGCATCCAAACGTCGGTGGCTCGTCGTCGCAACCATCTCGAGATACTGGTCTTTCACGAGAAAGATGTTGACGGCGTCGCCCGGCACGATGCTCGACGTTTTCTCGACCGCTAGTTGAATTGCCTCACGCGGTGTGCGTGCGCGTGAAAGGGCCAGGCCCGCTTCGGATAGCGCCTCCAACTGCTGGCGCGACACTTCTCGCGCGGTGACATCCATCACACTGGCGATGATTGCCGGACGTCGCGCGTGTGTGGCGAAGGAGCCGTAGGTTTCTACGTCGAAGATGCCGCCATCCTTGCGCATCCCCTTGAAGGTGAAACGGACGGCCTGCATCTCTCCCTGGAGGCACGCCTCGATATTCTCCTCTACCTCCGTTTGGTAGTCCGGCGCGGTCAGGTCGCGGGGCCTGAGATTGTCGATAACCTCTGCCGGGCTTTCGTAGCCAAACATTTGCATCGCTGCCGGATTGATGTAGCGGATCAGGTTGCCCTGGATAAGCACGATGCCGACGAGGGCGTGTTCCGAGAGGCGACGGAAGCGTTCTTCGGACGTGCGCAAGGCTTCCTCGGCCTCTGCGCGCCGCGACTCGGCTTTCATACTTTCCAATGCGAAACTGACGTCGGCGGCGATTTCTTTCAAGAGTCGTAGTTCGGAGTCGTCGAAGGCGTTTTTTGCTGTTGTACTGGCGGTCAGGATGGCATCGATTGCCTCGTTGACGCGAATGGGGACCGCCGCAGTCGTCCAGACCAGCGATCCATGGCGTGGATGCGTTTCGGTTTTTTCCCCGATGACGGTTTTGCCTTCGCTGAACGCTTGTTTGGCGACGGCCAGATTGTAAGGCGCTTGGGCGATTTGCGTGTCGAGTTGATCGTCGTGCGCCGAGGGGCCGGCAGCACTGAGCGCCGGATATAACTCGCCGTTGCGCAACTCCCCAATCCAAACGGCTTCATAGCCACATTCCTGGGCCAGGACCTTGCACACTTCTTGCAGGAGTCCCCGGCGATTCCGGCGAATATACAAGATGGCCTGGTTGATGCGTTTGGTCGCCCGCAGCGTTTGATTGATGCGTTCGAGATAGTCGTGTTGCATATTTTTTCTTACTGGTTTTGCATTAACCGCCGCGCGATAGCGTTGTGTCGTTCTACTGTGGTGGGGATATCGAGCGTCAGCAAGCGGCCATCCTGGATTACGATGCGCCCGTTGATGACCGACAGGTCGGTATATTGTGGGTGGCAGAAGACGGTTGCCGCCAGTGGATCGTGGACTGCGCCGCCGGCATAGCCGAGCGTATCCAGGCGCAG
>JAFGSL010000393.1 GCA_016934645.1 Anaerolineae bacterium | reverse complement strand
GTTTCGCTTAGCTCGCTGATTACGGAGTATTTCGAAGATTTGAAGCCCGACACAATCAAGGAATACCTGGATTCAATTACCCAGAATACGTTGCGTTTGGCGAGTATTGTGGATGCGTTGCTGCTGCTGGCGAGTGTGCGCCAACTTGAAGTCATTAATACAGAATTTCTTGAAATGCCTGCGATTATAACCAGCGTACAAAAACGCCTGGCTATCTTGATTGCCGAACGTCAGGCTGTCCTCGTCACGCCAGAGACCTGGCCTACGATTCGCAGCTACGGCCCGTGGATCGAGGAAGTTTGGGCCAACTACGTCAGCAATGCCATTAAATACGGCGGAACACCACCCTTGGTCGAAATCGGTTTCTCGTCGCTCAACACTCAAGACCTGAGACCTAATCCAGCATCCAGCATCAAGTTTTGGGTGCGTGATAATGGTCCTGGTCTGGATGAAGAACAGAGAGAACGGTTATTTACCAAATTTACCCGTCTGCGCGATGTTGAACCGGGTCATGGGCTAGGGCTCTCCATCGCCCGAGATATCGTCGAAAAACTCGGCGGTAAGGTAGGCGTCGATAGTGAAGCCGGGCAAGGATGCGAGTTCTGGTTTACCTTGCCGGTCACTGAGGGTGCTGAAGGTTTGTGAATTTTATTGTTTTTCTCCTGCCAAGGATTCTGTGAATAAGAACCTATCCGAAAATTTGCCGTTAACGCACGGGAAACGCTTATAAGAACAATTTTTGGATAGAGTCTAAACCAAAAGCCGTCACCGAAATTTCGTAGATATTCCTCGGGAAAGGTGAATGTTAGAATACACAGTCTATCTCATTCTGGCCCCACTGGCAGCCATTGTTTCGGCTGGTGTATTGCTCTATGCGTGGCGCTATCAGGTTTCGCAAGAAACGCCGGCCCTGATATGGCTCATGTTTACCGTTGTGGGTTGGCTGACATGCAACATCCTAGATCTGGCATCATCGACAGAAGCTAGCACCATCTTCTGGACAAAAATGGGCTATCTGTTTGTCACGAGCACCGTACTGACGTGGATGAGATTTGCCCTGCGTTATACCGGTAAGCATCACTGGCTTAGAGCCTCGCGTTTCGCGTGGTTTTGTATCCTCCCTTTGATCACTGTCATCCTGACGTTCACCAACGAAATGCATCATCTGATGTGGGAGGCCTACACCCTCCTCCCCGTCGGTAGTGCACTTGGCATCCAGATCACTCGCCACGGTCTCTGGTTCTGGGTCAATATCTTCTACCAATACTTCCTGGTGTCGATCGCCGCGTTTTTGATTATCAGGCAGTCGTTTCGATCCTTTGGCCTCTACCGACGGCAATCGATCTGGTTGTTGATCGGCGCTCTTGTACCGATTGTCGGCAATGTAATCTACGTTTTTGGTATTATTCCCAACCTGAGGCAAGATTACACATCGATTCTGTTTGCGGTTTCGGGTGTTGCTTTCTCGATAGGGATGTTTCGTCACCAGTTATTTGATTTGCAACCCATTGCTCGCGACGCTGTCATCGACAATATGCAAGATGCTATGTTTGCGCTAGATCATGAGAATCGCATCGTAGACCTGAATCCTGCGGCATTGGCGATTATCAGAGCTAAGGCCGATGCTGTTTTGGGACGACCTGCCGAACAGGCTATTGGTTTCTGGCATGCAATGATCGAGCAATTTCAAGACACAACGCAGATAGAAATCGACATCACGGTAGAATATGAGCAGCAGCAGCGATCCTACGACGTGCGCATCTCACCGCTGCGCGACCGTCGGCAGCGCATAACCGGACGCTTAATCGTTGTGCACGACATCACCGAGCGCAAAATCGCCGAAGTCGCCTTGCGCGAGCATACCGCCGAATTAGAAGCCTTGAACGAACAACTAGATGCTTTCGCCCATACTGTCGTCCACGACATTAAAGACCCATTGGGCGGTGTAGTGGCTGTCGGTTCGCTTCTCAGGGATTATTTTCAAGACCTGTCGGTGGATGCTATTCAGGAATACCTGGATGCTATCGTTCATAACACAATGCGCTTAACCGGTATTGTCGATGCCTTGCTTCTGCTGGCAAGCGTGCGTCAGGTCGAATCCGTCGACGCTGATTTGATCGATATGTCCGCAATCATCGCCAATGTGCAGGAACGCCTTTCAGTCTTGGTTGCCGAACGTCACGCGGTTATTGTTGCACCGGAAACCTGGCCTGAAGTTCGCAGTTATGGGCCGTGGATTGAAGAAGTGTGGGCCAACTACGTCAGCAACGCGGTCAAATACGGTGGGTGTTCTGCGGATAAAATCCCGCCTCGTGTGGAACTGGGGTACACAATGCTCGGAACTGGAAACACCCGGCTTAATCCGGCAACGAGTATCCAGTTTTGGGTGTGTGATAACGGCCCCGGTCTTGCCGAAGAGCAGAAAGAGCGACTATTTAGCAAATTTGCCCGCTTGCGCG
This sequence comes from Anaerolineae bacterium, assembly GCA_016934645.1. The sequence continues at coordinate 2,048 of JAFGSL010000393.1, read as the reverse complement.
ATACTGAACCGGGCTATGGATTGGGTCTCTCTATCGTTCGCGGTATCGTCGAAAAGCTAGGTGGTAAGGTGGGCGTCGAAAGTGAAGTGGGGCAGGGATGTGCGTTCTGGTTTACCTTGCCAGTCACCGACGGCGCTTAATGATTGCCTGACCCCGTCAAGGAGATAGATGGAACACGAAGTTGATCGCGTATTGCAAGACCGCTTGTCATGGTTACATGCCTTCCTATCCCGTCAAGGATTCTATCCTGTAGCTCTCTCTTCGCTGCTCTGCTTTGGACTTTATCTCACTCGCGTTGTCATCGGGCGCACATGGGATTTCTACTCAATGCTGTGGAATCTCTTCCTGGCGTGGACCCCGTATCTGAGCAGTGTTTGGGCTATGTATCTACACGAGAAGCACCCGCGTCGCTGGTGGGCGCTGCTGATCCCCTTTGCCATTACGTTGGCCTTCTTTCCAAACGCGCCATACATTGTCACCGATTTCTTGCATCTGGGAGTGCGTTCTACCATCCCGCTCTGGTTCGACATCGGCATGTTGGCGACGTTCGCCTGGACCGGCATCATTCTGGGTATCTACGCGCTCAGGTTGATGCAGGAGATTGTCAGAGTATGGGTGGGGCGTTGGCTAAGTTGGGGCTTTGTGCTAGCCGTTTTGGGGATGAGCGGGATGGGTATCTACCTGGGTCGTTTCTTGCGCTGGAATAGTTGGGACCTCGTTCTGCAACCCAAGGCGATTCTCTACGATATTGCAGTACGTTTGCGCAACCCTTTCGGTCATCTGAGCACCTACGGGGTAACGTTGATGTTTGCAGCGCTGATGTTTGTGTGCTATCTTGCACTCACGGCAGGGCCGAAGCCCAAACTACGCGATTGAACGCGCGCGGTCAAAAAGCGGGCAAGTGGGCGGTATAGGACTCGAACCTACGGCCTCCTCCGTGTAAGGGAGGCGCTCTAACCAACTGAGCTAACCGCCCGCAACGCAGTGCATCATATCAGGTTTTAGCTGCTAGTCAAACGCTCCATGCCACCTCACCGCGAGATGATGACCATATAAACTTGGTTTGGGACGTCGATTTCAGTGTTACGAAGATCCCCATACTGCTGTTTCAACTCAATTGCGATCTGTTTCACAACACGATGATGGACGGCATCCGGCGCAAAGGTGGTGAACGAATACGCCCGCGCCTGAATATGCTCTAGCGCCTGTTCCACGCGAATGTGCGCTGTCCACGTCCAACGGTCGCGCCACGATTCTACATAACAGCCTAGTGCCTCGTAATACATCACAACTTCGCGTGTGCTTTCGACGCCGATCGTCGGAATGGGGCACGCGTACTCGGTGCACAATGCTTTATAACGCGCGTTCAGTGCCGGGATTTCGGCTCCACTGCCGGTGTGCATCAAGACGATTGGACCGTCAGACCGCACCACGCGCAGCAGTTCAGGGGCGGCTTGCTGCCAGTCGTGGATGAAATAGAAGAGATGCGTCGCCACAGCCAAATCGAAAGTCGCAGTCGCATAAGGTAAGCGTGTCACGTCTGCCTGGTGCCAGACAATGGGGAATGGCATTGCGCGCTCTTTTCCGGCACGCAGCATCGTGGAAGCAATATCCGCGCCAGTGATGGTGTAACCCAGTTCCGCTAATGGGATCGCGATTCTGCCATTGCCAATGCCCGGCTCAAACAGGCGTGGAAATCGCTGCGGTGGGAAATGTGCGACAAGAGCATCCAGCGCTGTGCGAAAACAACGCGCGTCCACAGTACGTGTCTCGTCGTACAGCGCGATTAGCGGATCAAACGATAGCGAGTGCATCACTTAGCGGTACTTTGATTTTCTCCGGCTGCACGTCTTCGACAGCGAAGTTATCGCAACCGTTGAACGCGGCAAAAGCGCGCAGCTTCTCCACTAACGCGGGCAGTACGGCGTCGTACACATCGTAATCCGGCTCGAATAGCATCCGCTTGATGATGAACGTTCTAGCTACCCGACACTTTTTCAGAAATAGGGAAGCCAGCGGAAAACGAAGGCTTCTTGGTTGGTTAAATG
>JAFGSL010000050.1 GCA_016934645.1 Anaerolineae bacterium | reverse complement strand
TGATGAAAACAGGCAATAATCAACGACGAGAGAACGTGAAACGTGATGGATCCCCAGGCACAGTTTCACGTTTTCCGTTTGAATTTGACAGCCAAGGTACACGAATGGTCAATGAACAAATTCCCGTCATCATCCTCTGCGGCGGCAAAGGCACCCGTATGGGTGACCGCACCGTTCCCAAGCCTCTAGTCGAGGTTGGCGAGCGTCCGGTACTATGGCATGTGATGAAGATCTACGCGGCCCAGGGATTTACCGACTTCATCCTGGCGCTCGGTTATCAAGGGGATCTCATCAAACGCTACTTCCTGGAATACGATTGGCAGAGCCGCGATTTTACGCTCGCGCTCGGTGACGGGACACCACTCTACCATACCCCCAATGACACCGCCGGCTGGCGCATCACTTTCGCCGAGACCGGGCCGGAGACGATGACCGGCGCGCGCGTGCGCAAAGCCGCGCGCTACGTGAAGCACGAGCGCTTCTTCGTGACCTACGCCGACGGCGTCGCCGACATCGACCTGCACGCGCTGCTGGCCTACCATCGCCAGCAAGGCCTGCTCGCCACGATGACCGGCGTGCGCGCCTTCTCGCGCTTTGGTATTCTCGAAACCGACGGGCAGGGGAAAGTCACCGGCTTCCAGGAGAAACCTCTGGTCGAAACGCTCATCAACGGCGGCTTCTTCATCTTTGAGCGCGACGCGTTGCGGTATCTTGACGGCAGTGACGACCTCATCCTGGAACGCGAGCCTTTCGCCAATCTGGCTGCCGACCGGCAATTGGCCGTCTACGAACATCATGGCTTCTGGCGTGCGATGGATACCTTCAAGGAAGCGCAGGAACTCACAGCACTTTGGGAAGAAGGCGCGCCATGGAAAATCTGGTAATGGGAAATTGTAAATGGGTGATCTGAACTTATTGCTCGTTACTTCTTACTCCGTACTCCATACTCCTTATGAGGAGGTAGTTTGATGAACGCATCTTTCTGGCGCGACCGTCCTGTGCTGGTCACAGGCTGCACCGGGCTGCTCGGTTCATGGCTTGCCCAGACGCTTGTCGAAGCCGAAGCCGACGTCGTCGGGCTGATCCGCGACGATGTACCGCAGTCGCAGCTCGTGCGCTCTGGCACCATCCACAGCATCCGCGTCGTGCGCGGCGATGTCACCGATTACGCCACGATGGAACGCGTCCTCAACGAGTACGAAATCGACACCGTCTTCCACTTGGCGGCGCAGACCATCGTGGGGATTGCCAACCGCGCACCACTCTCCACCTTCGAGACCAACATCCGGGGGACATGGAGCACACTTGAGGCAGCGCGACGTTCACCCACCGTCACACGTATCCTTGTCGCCTCCAGCGACAAAGCCTACGGGACACAGCCCGTTTTGCCCTACACCGAAGATATGCCACTGCAAGGCGAACACCCTTACGACGTCTCTAAAAGCGCGGCCGATCTCATCGCGCAGACCTATGCCAAAACGTACGGCATGCCCATCGCTACCACCCGCTGCGCTAACCTCTACGGCGGTGGTGACCTCAACTGGAATCGCCTTATCCCCGGCACAATTCGCAGTGCCCTGCAAGGTCAGGCACCGATCATCCGCTCCGACGGCACCTTCGTCCGCGACTACCTCTACGTGCGCGATGCCGTCCGCGCTTATATGATGCTCGCTCAAGAGCTAGACAATCCCGAGATTCGCGGGCAGGCATTCAATTGCAGCACCGACGAACCCCTGAGTGTCCTGGAAATGACGCACCTGATTCTGAGACTGTCGCCCCATCCCAAACTCGAACCCATCGTGCTGGACGAGGTGAGGAACGAGATCAAGGATCAATACCTGAACAGCGCGAAGCTCCACGACGTCCTCGGCTGGAAGCCGGCATGGTCGCGTGAAGCAGCTATGATGGAAACGATGGCGTGGTACGCGCAATACCTGGGTTACAAGTTGCAGGTTGAAAGTTAAAGGTTATGCCCAAAGCTACAGAACACCTTCCAACCTTCAACTTTGAACTGTCAACTCCGGTCTTCTTGACCGGTGCGACGGGATTCATTGGACGGCGATTGGCAAAACGCCTGGTAGCTGCCGGCGCCGACGTAGCCGCACTCGTCCTGCCCAGTGAGATAGCGTTACTGCCGGACGGCGTGCGCGCGCTAACCGGCGATGTCACCATTCCAGAGACGGTGACCGAGGCAATTGCCGCAGCACAGCCGGCCCTGATCATCCATCTTGCAGCGGTGGGGATTACCAATCCCGATCTACCCTTCACCGCCGCCTGCGATGTCAACGTGGGAGGCGTCATCAACATCCTGGACGCGGCACGGCACGCAGAGACGGTGCGCCGTATTGTACTGGTTGGTTCATCCTACGAGTACGGCGCGCGCCGCGCCGATGACGGGCTGGATCCTTTCAATGCCTACAGCGCCTCGAAGGTCGCCGCATGGGCCTTCGCCCGCGCCGCCTACAACGCCTGGGGCGCGCCTGTCGTTTGGATGCGGCTATTTCAGGTATATGGGCCGGGCCAGCGGGAGCAAGCCCTGATCCCCGCTGCCATTCAGGCGGCTCTGAATGGTGAAGACTTCCGCATGACGGCTGGTGAGCAACAGCGCGACTTCATCTTCGTCGAGGACGTCGTCGAAGGGCTGTTGGCGGCAGCGACCGCACCCGGCATCGAAGGGCGCGCGCTGGACGTAGGAACCGGTCAGCTTCACCGCATTCGCGCCGTCGTCGAGTGCATCTGGGCATTGAGCGGCGCGCACAGACAAATTCTTGCCGGAGCGCTGCCCTACCGTCCTGGCGAAGTCCCCGCCATCCCCGCCGACGTGGATCGTACGCGACGACTCACAGGATGGGAATCGCAGGTGGCATTGGAGACCGGGTTGCAAAAAACGATTGAAGCGATGCGTGATGCGTGAAACATGATACATGCGATATGCAACACACATCACGCTTCACGTTTTAGGAGGCATAGAGATGTCAGATGAACAACCAACAGCGCGGGTAGAGGCGTTGCGCCGGGAAATACTTGCCAAAGTTGCTGAGTATCATAAGGCGGCACACCGCCCCGTGGATTTTGTCCCCGGCGAGACGTTCATCAATTATGGTGGGCGCGTCTACGATGAACGTGAATTGCAGAGCGCCGTCGAAGCCATACTCGATTTCTGGCTCACCGACGGGCCGCGCGTGGAGACGTTCTCCGAGCGCCTGGGCCGGTACGTGGATCTGAAGCACGTCCTCACGGTCAACTCAGGATCGTCGGCCAACCTGGTGGCGATGACGACGCTGCGCTCGCAACAACTCGACGCGGTGGCTTGCCGACGTCCCCTGAAGAACGGCGACGAAGTCATCACCCCTGCGGCTACCTTCCCCACCACCGTCGCCCCCATCGTGCAGAACCAGTTGATGCCTGTTTTCATCGATTGCAAAGTGGGGACGTACAACATCGACGTGGATTTGTTGGAAGCCGCGCTCTCGGAGAAAACGCGCGCTGTTTTCGTCCCACACATCCTGGGCAATCCGGTGGAGATGGATCGCGTGATGGAGTTCGCAGAGGCCCACAACCTCTACGTCATCGAGGACACGTGCGACGCGCTAGGCAGTCGCTACGACGGCGTGTCCTGCGGCGCGTTCGGCCATCTTTCCACCTTCAGCTTCTATCCGGCGCATCACATCACCACCGGCGAGGGCGGCGCGGTGGGAACGAACGACGGGAAGCTGTACCACATCGCCCACTCTATTCGCGATTGGGGCCGCGATTGCTGGTGCGATCACAAGAGTCACCGTGATGGCGAATGTGGCAAGCGCTTCGACTGGGAAATCCCCGGCCTTGGCGAACCCTACGATCATCGCTATTACTTCACCGAGATCGGCTATAACCTCAAGATGACGGATATCCAGGCCGCCATCGGCCTGCCGCAGCTTGACAAGCTGCCGGATTTCGTGGCGGCGCGCCAACGCAACTTCAAGATACTATACGAAGGGTTGACCCGCTACGCCGATCATTTGATCCTGCCGGTATGGAGTCCCAAAGCCGAACCGGCGTGGTTCGCCTTCACCATTGCGGTACGAGAACATGCCAAGCGCGGTAACGCGCCCTTCACCCGGCGCGATCTCAATGACTTCCTGCGCGAGCACAAAGTCGAGACCCGCTACCTGTTTGCCGGCAACATCCTGTACCAACCCGGGTACCGTAACATCCCTCGCCGTGTCGCTACCCCACTACCGGAGACCGAGCGCGTGCTCAAGAGCGCTTTCTTTATCGGCGTGTATCCGGGGATGGACGACGCACGGCTGGCGTATATCCTGCAAGTTTTTGAGGACTTCTTCAAAACACGGGGTTTGACGTGATGCAAGAGGCAAGGGGCAAGGGGCAGGAAGCCCGAATTACGAATCACGAATTACGAATTACGCGTCAGACCTCACGGGTCACGAAACTTTCAATCATCATTTGCGCCTATAACGAGCGTCGCACGATCCTTGATGCTATCGAGCAGGCGCACACCGTGGAGCTTCCGCCCGGATGGGACAAGGAAGTCATTGTGGTCGACAACTATTCGACCGATGGCACGCGCGAGATGCTCCAGGGAGTCAATACGCCGGGAGTACGCGTTGTCCTGCACCCGCATAATATGGGCAAAAGCGCCTCAATTCTCACCGGGTTCCGCGAGGCCAGCGGCGATTACGCCATCATCTTCGACGCCGATCTGGAATACGAAGCCGCCGATATTCCACGTATGGTCGAAGCTGTGGTCCCGGGCGAGACAGTGGCCGTGTTCGGCTCGCGCACCCTTGGCGGGCGCAAGATCTACCTTTACGCGCAGAATTACTGGGCCGTGCGCGGCCTGACCGCCATCGCCAACCTGCTCTTCGGTGGGCATATGACCGACATCGCCACCGGCCCCAAGCTCGTGCGCTTGGATGTAGTGCATGCGCTGAATCTGAACAGCTACGAGTTCGATCTGGATTTCGATCTGCCGTGCAAGCTGCTCAAAAACGGCCATAAGATTGAGGAAGTTGCCATCGACTATCACCCACGCTCGGTAGCGCAGGGCAAGGGATTGGCAGGGTGGAAAGCCCTCCGTACCGGTCTGCGCGTGTTGTGGATATACCTGAAAGTGCTGTTAGGAGGATAAGATGAACATCGTTATCACCGGTTCTATCGCCTTCGACTATTTGATGTCGTTTCCGGGCGATTTTATGGAGCACGTCAAGCCGGACAAGCTGAACAAGCTAAGCCTCAGCTTCCTGGTGGACGAGATGCGCAAGCAATACGGAGGCTGCGCGCCAAACATCGCTTTCACATTGGCGCTACTCGGCGAACGTCCCGTGGTGATGGGGACAGCGGGGCAGGACTTCGGCGATTACCGCGTGTGGCTCGAAGCCCATGGCGTGGACACCTCCGGCGTCACCATCATTCCGGATGTGTTCACTGCATCGTTCTTCGTCAACACCGACCTGAACCAGAACCAGATCGCCAGCTTCTACACCGGCGCGATGGCCTATGCCCGTGAGCTCTCGTTCCACAATGTGACAGAGCCGGTCGATCTGACCATCGTCTCGCCCAACGATCCGCTGGCGATGCAGAAGTATCCGATGGAGTGCAAGGCACTGGGCATCCCCTACATCTACGATCCGAGCCAGCAGATCGTGCGGCTGGATGGCGCGGTGCTGCAGGAAGGCGTCGATGGCGCGGATATCCTCATCGTCAACGATTACGAGTACGAACTACTCAAGGACCGCACCCGTATGAGCGAGGCCGACATTCGCGCCGCAGTGAAGCGCGCCGTCATCGTCACGCGCGGGGAACAAGGCTCCCACATTTGGGCTGACGGGGAGGAAATGGTCGTGCCCGTCGTCCCGCCGAAGCAGGTGCTCGATCCAACCGGCGTCGGCGACGCGTACCGCGCGGGCCTCATCAAAGGGCTGGCGCTGGGCTTGCCATGGCGCATCTGCGGGCAAATCGGAGCGCTCGCCGCGACTTATGTCCTCGAAACCCACGGCCCGCAGACGCACAGCTACACCCTCGCGGCGTTTGGGGAACGGTATAAGACCGTGTTCGGAGAAGATGCGTTTACTGGTATAATAGAAGTAATGTAATGAATGCATCAGTAAAGTGAGGCAAAATGGTTGCGCGTTATATTTTGAGCGATTACG
>JAFGSL010000392.1 GCA_016934645.1 Anaerolineae bacterium | reverse complement strand
GGTGCGATTGGCTACGCGCTCCAGCAAAACCTGAACAACGAGTTCTATCATCGCAAGATCAAGAAGAGCGTTGCTACGGTGATCACCCAGGTCTTGGTAGACAAAAACGATCCCGCCTTCCAGAACCCGACCAAACCCATCGGCGGTTTTATGGAAGAGGCCGAAGCGAAGCGGCGCGCGGCTGAAGAACAATGGGCGGTCGTGGAGGACGCCGGGCGTGGTTGGCGGCGCGTCGTTGCTTCGCCACTGCCCAAGGAAATCATCGAAATCGACGTTGTGCAGACCTTGCTTAACAACGGCATTTGCGCGATTACTGTGGGTGGCGGTGGCATCCCCGTCATCGAGGATGAGCACGGCAACTACCTGGGCACGGCTGCCGTCATCGACAAGGACTACGCCTCGTCGCTGCTGGCGCAGAAGATCAAAGCGGATTTGTTCCTCATCTCCACCGCCGTCGAGAAGGTCTACATCAACTTCAACACGCCAGAGCAAAAAGGCATCGACGTGATGACGGCTTCTGAAGCCCGCCAGTACATCGCCGAAGGCCACTTCGCCAAGGGTAGCATGTTGCCGAAGATCCAAGCGATCCTCTGGTACCTGGACGCGGGCGGCAAAGAGGCGCTCATCACCGACCCGGCGCACATCATCCCGGCGCTGCGCGGCGAGACGGGGACAAGAATCGTCCCGGATCCGGCTTAAATTTAGGTTGAGCCTGCTGGCAAAAAGGATGACTCTCAAATGAGCGATCTCTCAAGAATGGAAGAAGTCGAACAACAATACGACCACCTCGCGCAGGCGGGAGCGTATGCCGAGGCGCTCGACCTGGTCACGCGCGAAGCGCACATTTTCCCGGACTATGCGCAGAAGGTCATCTATTCCTGGCGTATGACCATGGCCAGCCGGCTCAACGACAAAGCGTTGACCCTCAGCCTGCTGAAAGAGGCGGTCGAGGCGGGGTACTGGTACGGCGGGCTGCGGATGGATTCGGATTTCGAACTCCTTGCAGGCGAGGCCGAATTCGAGCAGTTGGTGCAAATCTGTGAGGAACGTCGCCAACCTCATCCCCTTCCTCGAAACCCACGATCACCGTGGATTGCACGTTTACCTTGTTGCCGGGCAAAGGGATCAATACTGCTACGGCATCGCCCAACAACTGGCGGCCTTACTTCCCAAGTATGGCATTGTGTGCACCTTCGACGAGTACTCAGACCTGGAACACAGTTTCCCGGTGGATTTTGAGGAAAAGCTGCCCGATGCTCTGAACTTCGTTCTAGGAGAATAATATGGATCACGTTCTTGGACTCAAATGCACGATCTGTGACGCGGAATATGCCGTCGATGACGTGTCTTACGTCTGCCCCAAGCATGGCGACGATGGCATTCTGGATGTGATGTACGATTACGCGGCAATTCAAGCGCGCTTTTCTCCTGCCCAACTGGCGCAAACACCGATCGACGCCGGCATCTGGCGTTACAAGCCATTGCTGCCCGTCGCACCGGATGCGCCCGTCCCGCCGCTGCGCGTGGGTTGGACGCCGCTCTATGCCGCGCTGCGCCTGGCGGAACCACTGGGGCTGCGCCATGTCTGGGTGAAGGATGACGGCGTGAATCCGACCGCATCCTTCAAAGACCGCGCCTCGGCAGTGGCGGTGGTCAAAGCGCAGGAAGCGGGGGCGCAGATTGTCACCACCGCGAGCACCGGCAATGCAGCCGCAGCCCTGGCGGGATTGGCTGCCAGCGCGGGCTTACAGGCCGTTATCTTCGTGCCGAAGACCGCGCCGCCCGCCAAAATCGCGCAGCACCTTATCTACGGCGCGCGCGTGTTGCTGGTCGATGGGACGTATGACGACGCCTTCGAGCTGACGCTCAAAGTCGCCAAAGAATTTGGCTGGTACAACCGCAACACCGCCTACAACCCCTATATGTCCGAAGGGAAGAAAACTGCCGCCTACGAAATCTGCGAACAATTGGCGTGGCGCGCACCCGACCGCATCTTCGTTCCCGTGGGCGACGGTTGTATTATCGGTGGCATCCACAAAGGTCTCAAGGATCTGCTGGCACTGGGATGGATTGACGCGATGCCCAAAATTATGGGTATCCAGGCAGCGGGATCCTCCGCGCTGGTGGACGCCTGGGAGCGCGGTCTGCAAGGCTGGGAGATGACACCGCAGCCCGCCGACACAATCGCGGACAGCATCAGCGCCGGATTGCCGCGCGACCGCAACAAGGCGCTCGCCGCCGTTCGCGAGACAGAGGGGGCTTACCTGCGCGTTTCCGACGAGGAAATCCTGGCTGCGATTCCCACCATCGCGCGTGCTACCGGCGTCTTCTCCGAGCCGGCGGCGGCGGCGGCCTACGCGGGATTGGCAAAAGCTGTGGAGAAAGGCATGATCGATCCCGACGAGCGCATCATCGTCCTGCTCACCGGCTCCGGCCTCAAAGACATCGGCAGTGCGATGAAGACCGTGGCGCCGCCGCCCATTGTCGCGCCGAATTTGGATGCGGTGAGAGCGATGATGGGGAACGGGTAACAAGTAATGAGTGACAGGAATCGGTAATGGGCAATGAGGAGAGAGAGCAAGTCACGCATCACGCACCACGTGTCGCGTTATGGTGGTTGGTCGTTGTCGTGGTTGCGGCCTGGCTGCTGTGGATGACATTGCGCACGCAGGATCAAGCCTCCGCGGATCTGGCCTACATCACCACGCCCGCCGTTGCGCAGGGGATCTCGATTCCGTTCCTGATCGATTTTTTGGGGAACATCGCCGTCTTCATCCCGCTGGGTGCGGCAGCGGCGTTTGCGCTGGCGAACAAGCCGCGCGGGACGCGGCTGCTGGCGGCGACCGCCATTGGGGCCGGATTGAGCGCAACTATCGAATTTCTGCAACGCACGATCCCGAGCCGCTTCTCCGGCTTCGATGATTGGCTGTTGAATACTGCCGGTACGCTCATCGGTGCAGTGATCGCTGTGATCATCGACCGAACGCATTGAGTGATTTCAGATCTGGTATTTTCCCGCTCTGACTATCCGACGAATGACTATCAGACTAAATGAGGAGAGACAATGATTGACTTAACGATTCACCCGGAAGGACTTGAACATGCGGTAACGCGAGCGCGTGAGCGCAATATCATCATCCCCACGTTCGCACAGCAGAAGAACCCGGCTCTGATCCCGGACAGCATCAAGGCGGAATTGGCGCACATCGGCCTGTGGGACATCACGCCGCGCAACCTGTTCCGCATCACGTGGAAGAACGAGCCGGTGGCACACGGCGGTGGTTTTGGCGGCGTGAACACCATCGAACTGCCCCCAGAACTGACCGGCGTTGAGGCGCGCATCATCGCGCTGGTGGGCAAATGGTTCCCCACGGGCGCGCACAAGGTTGGCGCAGCGTTCGGCTGCCTCGTGCCGCGCCTGGTCACGGGCCAGTTCGACCCGACAAAGCAGAAGGCCGTCTGGCCTTCCACCGGCAACTATTGCCGGGGTGGGGCTTACGACTCCACATTGCTGGCGTGCGACTCCATCGCCATCCTGCCGGAAGAGATGAGCCGCGAGCGCTTCGAATGGTTGGCGACGGTTTCCGGCGAGGTCATTGCCACGCCCGGCTGCGAATCCAACGTGAAGGAGATCTTCGACAAGTGCCACGAACTGACCCGCGAGCGCGGTGACGATATCTCTATTTTCAACCAGTTCGATGAGTTTGGCAACTACCTCTGGCACTACGAGATCACGGGCCACGCGCTGGAAGAAGTGCTTGGCCTCGAACTACGCTCAGGCGACCGTTATGCGGGTATCGTTTCCAACACAGGCTCCGGCGGCACGATTGCGTGCGGCGATTATATGAAACAGCGCTACCCCACCAGCAAGGTCGTCGCCAGCGAGGCGTTGCAGTGCCCCACGCTGCTGCGCAACGGCTTCGGAGGGCATCGCATCGAGGGCATCGGCGACAAGCACGTGCCCTGGATCCACAATACCAAGAACACCGATGTCGTCACCGCGATTGACGACCAGGCGACGATTGACCTGATCCGCTTGTTCAACGAACCGGTGGGCCGCGCGTATCTCAAGAAACGCGGCGTTCCGGCAGACCTGGTGGAACAATTGGATTTGATGGGCATCTCCAGCGTGGCGAACGTGTTGGCCTCGATCAAGATGGCGAAGTGGTACGAGTTGACGAGCCAGGACGTGATCCTCACCGTCTGGACGGACTCAATGGAACTGTATCAGAGCCGCATCCGCGAGCTGCGCGAGATGCACGGCGAATACACCGAACTCGACGCTGCCGCCGACTTCGAGCGCTATGTGCTCGGCGAGTCCACCGACAACATGGCGGAGCTGACCTATCCCGACCGCAAGCGCGTCCACAACCTCAAGTACTACACCTGGGTCGAGCAGCAGGGCAAGACCTACGAGGAGATCCAACGCCAGTGGTACCAGGACGATTACTGGACGAGTTTCCAGACACAAATCGATGAGATGGATAGTTTGATCGAGGACTTCAACGCGCGGGTGGGATTGCTGAAATAGTCTTTCGTGGTTGCACGCCACACAGGAATGAGTATACTTAAATCAGTCAAGCGTCAAACGTCAAAACTACAGCTTGGCGTTTGACGCTTGACGCTGTATAGACTGAAATCCATAATTCGTGAGGTGTGTATGAATCCACGTTTTTCAGTTGTCGCGCCGGTCTACAATGAACAAGAACTCGTCGAAAAGTTTTACCAACGCGTCCGCGACGTGATGGAGAACCTGGGCGAATCCTGGGAACTGGTGCTGGTTAACGACGGCTGCCGCGATCAATCCCCCCAGTTGATGGACGCACTCCACGCGCAAGACCCGGAGCACGTCGTCATCCTCCATTTTGCGCGGAACTTCGGCCACCAGATCGCCATCACCGCCGGCATGGATCACGCGCGCGGTGACGCCGTCGTCGTCATCGACTCCGACTTGCAGGACCCGCCGGAGGTCATCCCCGATTTGATCGCCAAG
>JAFGSL010000391.1 GCA_016934645.1 Anaerolineae bacterium | reverse complement strand
CCAATAGGGTGAGTGGATTGGAGGGCGCTGCGGCTGATGCGACTGCGGCAAACGTTGCCAGCGTGACCTCTTCCAATTCACGCCACGGGATCAACCACTCTCCGCCGCCGGTCACACGTTCTACAAAGGCGGCAACCTCGGCGCTATGCCCCTTTTCCTGCCGCCACAAGCGCCGGCGTGCAAAGCCGGGCCATCCATAGCCACACAGGGACTTAAAATTATCCAGGACTACCACCCGCCCCTCGCTAAAAACCTCCACGCGCTCTTTAGGATAGCGTTTATTGCCGTTAGCCAAATAATGGACGGTTCCCATCGAACCGTCCTCAAACGCCAGGTGCAGCGTCATCTTATCCTGCCGCACCGCCACGCCCGGCGCCGCGCCCATCATGTGCGCGTGGACACCCACAATAGGTGCGCCAACCAGGTAACGAATCAAGTCAATAAAGTGACACCCTTCGCCGATAATGCGCCCGCCGCCCACCTGCGGATCATGCACCCAATGGCCTGGCGGAATCGCGCCCGCGTTGACGGTGTAGATGACGCTGACCGGCTGCGAGCGCGTCTGCAACAAGTCATGCATCTTGACTGAGAGAGGGGAGAACCGGCGGTTGAAGCCGACCATCAGGAGCGTTGGAACGTTGGAACGTCGGAACGTTGGAACGTTGAAACGTTCTAACGTTCCAACGATTTCTTGAAGTTCGTCACGGTTGAGGGCGAGCGGTTTTTCGACAAAGACGTGTTTGCCCGCTTTCAACGCTTCGATGACCAGCCGCGCGTGGAGGTTGTGGCGCGTGGCGATAAAGACGGTGTTGATGTCCGGGTCTTCCAGCAGGGTGTGGTAATCCGTGGTCGCTTGTGCGAACCCGAATTTGCGCGCAGCCAGCGCCGCCGATGCGCCCCCCGCGCTGGCGATGGTTTTGAGTACCGCCGGCGTTTTGGCGAGCGCGGGTAAGAGCACCAGCGAGGCGAAGTTGCCCGCGCCGATCATGCCTACTGTGCAAGGCTGGGTGCTGGGTGCTGGGTGCTGGGTGTTGGGTGCTGGGTGTTGGGTGCTGGGTGCTGGGTGCTGGTTGCTAAATGTCACAGTACGACTGAGATCAATGCCTTGTTCAGGATAGGTCAGCAGCACGCCTAGCAGGGAATGGTCTTCGGTGAGGCGTTGATAGGCAGTCGGAGCTTCGACTTGCGGCACGCGCAGCGAAATCAAAGGGGCAACATCCAACCGGCCCGCGGCCATCAAATCGAGCACCGCCGCGAAGTTGCGTTGTTCCGTCCAACGGACAAAGCCGTAGGGGTAATCGCGCCCCTGCTGTTCATACGCTTCATCATAGCGTCCAGGGCCGTAGGAGCAGGAAACTTGAAAGGTCAGCTCTTTTTCGTAAAAATCCGCCCGGTTAAGCTCCAATCCGGCGACGCCCACCAACACGATGCGCCCGCGCTTGCGGCATAGTTGCGCCGCCTGGTGTACCGGATCGCTGCTCTTGGTGGAGGCCGTGATCAGCACCGCGTCTATCCCGTTGCCGTTGGAAAAGGCCATCCCGGCCTGCACCGGGTCGCCTCCGGCGCCGAGGTCTACCGTCTCTGCGCCGAATTGCCGGGCCAGCGCGAGCCGCTGTGGGTCAAAATCCGTCCCCAACACCCGGCAGCCGTTGGCGACGAGCATCTGCACCGTCATCAAGCCCACCAGGCCCAGGCCCAACACGGCAATGTTTTCCCCCAGGGTGGGCGCAGCCAGGCGGATGCCCTGCAAGCCTACCGCCGCCAGCACGGTGAAAGCGGCAGCGTCATCCGCCACGCTGTCGGGAATCCGCGCGCAGAGAGTTTGCGGCACGCAGACGACCTCCGCGTGCGGGCCGTTGGAGACCACGCGGTCGCCAACGGCGAAGCCGGCCACGCCTTCGCCCACGTCCAGCACCACACCGGCGTTGCAGTAGCCAAGCGGCAAGGGTTGATCCAGGCGGGCAAAGACGGCTTCCAGCGTGGGCAAGAGGCCGTCGGTGCGGAGCTTATCGAGCACCTGGCGGACTTTGTCCGGCTGAGAGCGGGCTTTGGCGAGGAGGTTGGCCTGGCCGAATTCGACCAGCATTCGCTCGGTGCCGGCGGAGATGAGGGTGCGGCGCGTGGCGATGAGGAGGTGGCCCGGACGGGGGAGTGGGGCGGGGACGTCGAGGACTTCGGTAGCGCCGGATTTGAGGTTTTGGAGGATTTGTTTCATTTTGCTATGGCCTTGGCGAAAAGTTCACGGTTCGCTTGTAAGATACTGTTGTCGGCCGTCCATTCGACGGCATACGCTCTCGCATTGTTCGACATCCGGTCATATTCGGTTTGGGACATATCCACACACTGCTGCAGGACGTTGCGCCACTGCGGCGCGTCCTCGATGAAGATATCCCATCCCACACCCGCCTGCGCCAGATCGCGCCACGGGGTTTGGTCGCTGATCAACACCGGAACACCAGCCGCCAGGGCTTCGAGGATGGCGTGGCCGAAGTTTTCGCCCAGGGTCGGCAGCACGAAGAAATGATGGCCCGCGAGCAGTACGTGAACCTGCTCGTGGGGTACAGACCCCAGGACTTCTACCTGCACGTGTGCCGGGAGCCGGTTGATCATCTGTTGGCATACCTGCCAGTGGGCTTCGTCTCGCACAGGCCCTACAATGGAGAGGGTGATTGTGCCGGATAACGCGCCCAGCATCTCGATCAGACGGTGGAGGTTCTTCTTTGGTGAGATGCGCGAGAGAAAGATGAACCGGGCTTCGCCGGGCGACTTGGCCCGGGGTTCGACAGCCTGCTGCCGCACGGCTGCCGGCACATTCGGCGCGACGTGGATCTGCGCCCGATCGCCGAAGACAGCCCGGATGTCGCCTTGCTCGACCGGAGACGAGGCCTGCCATAGCACGTTGTTGTACAGGCCCAGTGCTTTGGCCAGCGCGATATACAGGCTCTTCTTTTTTTGCTTGAGCGCCAGTGCGCCAGGCGAGAACTCGCCCCGTGGTGCGACGACTACAGGAATGTCCGGCAAGGCTCCAATCCGCCTGAGCGCCAGGCACTTGATCGTCAACGTGGAGAAAAAACTGTTCATATAAAGAGCATCCGGCGCGGTGGTTTTGACAAGCGCGCGAAGTGTTCTAAACGACAGGTGCCCGGGCGAAGCGTAATAGACGCGGGCCTGCCCCACTTGATTCCACGCGTCCACATTGACATTCGGGTACGGTTGTGCGTCGGTGGCATCGCGATCCCGGGTGATGATCCGGAAGTCAATCACCTCCCCAATTTGCGCGACCATGTTGCTGATCGTGCGGAGAGGGCCGCCGGCTTTGAACCCGGGTAGATAATAATCTACACAAGTTAGAATGATTGGCTTAGACGTTTTATATTCCATAGTTTTTCAATGTGCCAATTCTCGGTAGATACTCACATACTGACTACATCGCAATTTTCTCCGCTCGAAATCGTCCGATATTCTCAAACCCACACCAACCGGACGTCCGCTCGCTTGTGCCTCCACTAACGGTACTACGCCCATGTCAATCCACCAACCACAGTTGTATTCTTCAAGTTCTGCCCACGGAGCCCCTTTAGTGACAACTGCCAGGATACCATAAAAAAGCGTTTCAGCGACAACAATATTAAAGTTCTCAGAGTGTGTTGGCGAACAAACGCGTCTGCTGAGAGAAACGTCCGCCGTTTCTCCTCTCCCCCTACCGCTCCGACAAAAGCGACATAATGGAGACCCAAAATCGCCATATATTTCATACTTTGCGCGTAAGCGCTTGTATCCGGTCCCGTAATGCATAATTCCCAGTCGGGAATCTGTTTCTCGATGCTTGCCCAGGAACAGAGCAAGACGTCAACGCCTTTCTTGGGGTGGATCCTGCTGAGAAAGAGAAGGCGTTTCCGGGCATTGTAGGAAATATCCTAGGAGCGCGTACGCCCTCAGATCCAACCAATCCCAGAATTACCCAGACATACTCAATTGGGTTGTTCGGGATGAAGTAGATCGCAACGCAGGTAAAAAGCATGGCAGAGAAAGATTCCCATGGCTTGACCATCCCCGAACTCCGCATGGCCCTGCGCAGCCCAACAAAAAAGAGCCCAATCCCAATCAAGCCGAACGAGTAGAGCGCCCATGTCAGGCCTGAGTTGGGCTCCTGATAGAGGCCCCGAAACCTAGCTTTCATCAGCGACTCATAGTAAAAGGGAGCGGTCCCCAATCCAACACCCGAAATCGCGATTTGCGGATTCCGCAAAAGATACATGAGCGAAGGTCCTTCCTTAGCATCTCCCCACAGAGATTGCCCTCGATAGGCGTCAGGATCGATGACGCTGTGAACCACATCGTACACCTTCACAAGCCTTGTCTCATAGGCTGCCTGCCAGAAGGTTGCTCCGGCCAGCAAACCCACCAGGACGCAACCGACAATAATGATACGAACTCGCCAGATTTCAGGAGCCCGAATAACGTACAGGTAGGAAGCTAACAATATCAGAACAAGCCACGCCCCGGAGGAGAAGGTCACGAGTATTCCCAACAACAAGACCACTGAATAGAGGAAAACTTGCTTGTGTGTCCAGAGCTCGAGTTTATGACTGTAAGATGAGATCAGCACCATAAAAGAGATGCCCAGAAGCATTCCCAGGATTTTGGGTTCACCGACAAATCCATTGGCACGCTGAAAGGACCTGCCAGCAATGTTCACTATCGCCAACTGGTTAACAATTTCCGCGTTACGGCGTATTCCCCAAAGTGTGCTTCCGGTGGCCTGATGCCAACCCACCTGAATAAATCCAATGACCGCAGCCAAGAGTCCCACTGCCACCCAGCGCCGGATGAACCAACGTACGTCCTCCTCCGTCTTGAGCCCCATGGCGACTATCGGTACGAAAGACATCATGCTGAATACGGAAATCAGTTGAACGATAGGCTTGCCTTGGGAGCCGCGCGCCCAACCGCCGATTGCGAATACACCTTTCGGAACGAGGAAATAGCCAATAGTCCACACCGCACAGGCGTAGAATAAGAAGGGACCAAAGCAACGAAATAACCACTTTCCCAGGGAACCTTCAGAATCGGTGGGCCGGAGCAAGGAAGCCCTCCGTCTGGGTCGAAATAGGAGAACTCCCCATCCAAGCAAGGCGCAAATCTTGGTCAAGTCGAAAGTAATACCAACATCCAACCTACCCAAAGCATTGAAGCAGAATGAAAGCAGAACAAGACCGGCCCGAGCGCGCGCTGAAGCTACAATAAACGCCACCGCAAATGCAATGCTGACAAGTGTGATTTGATAGTCGGACATTTTTGTGCTACTCCAACGCGAGCGCAACAGCGTTCTCAAATTGCTCTGCGGCCCAGTCTGACGTGAACCGGGACGACAGTTCTGCCACTCGGCATCCTTGACTTTTTGCGAGTTCTCTATCTTGCGTCAGCATCTTCATCTTCTCCGCGAAACCACACACGTCTTTCGCGCCGACGGCATAACCTGTCTCACCGTCAACGACATAGTCATGTGTGGCGCCGACTTCCGAACTCGCGATGATAGGGAGCCCTGCAATTGCGGCGTATGCTACGGAGGTGGAATAGGCCTCCGCTCCTGAATGGATGTAAGCGTCGGACGCCGCGTACAATGCGGGGAGGTCGCCAAAGGGAACGGGACCAGACAAAATGACGTTCTTAATCTCCTTCCCCCTGGTCAGACGCGCCATGGTATCTCTGTCGGTGCCTTTTCCCACCACCAGCAAATGCGCATCAGGACACTCCAAGAGCACTCGCGAAAAGGATTCGAGGAGCAAATCATGCCGTCTCTTCGGCTCCACGTTAGCCATCATAAGGAAAAGAAACGCGTTTTCATCAATCGAGAAATCCTGTCTGATATTGGACCGTGTTTCCCTGCAGCGTTCTACCTGGTCCCGAATAGCGAAATAATCGAGATTGTAGCTTCCCTCGAATAGACGTTTGTCCTCGATCGCTTGCTTGTGAAGGTACTGACGCGTGGCTTTGCCCGGTATCCAGAAACCGGAAGCGGTCCGCAATACCCATGGTGCAATTCTTGAAGCCAGCAGTTTTCTTATTCGTGATGATGGACGGTCCCCAATTTTATCCGTTGAGAAAATAAAGGGAGTTCTGGTGAGAAGGCAATAGATGAGGACAACCCACAGGGTTACATAGTAGTACCCCGGGAGAAGGATCACGTCGAATCGCTCCCGTCTCAACACAGACAGAATGCGGGGGTGAAAACAGCTATCTCCGTAGAGCCGGTAGTGTTTGCCGAGATCGATATTGCGATACGCTGCTGTCTCAAGATCCCAGAAAGTGTGCCTGCGGTCAGAGTCGAATAGCGTGACGATGGTCGCATCGATCACGCCTCTACGATGCAATGCCGCAAAAGTGGCGTCGCGATAGGGAGCAGGATGGATTGAAATAATGCCCACTCGCGGGCGTTTGCCGGCTTCCTTAGAATGCATCTTTTACTCCAGTTCCAACCATTGGCTCAGGCGTTGCCAGACTTGACGTTCCCAGCGCGGTTTCCCGAGATTCTCACGGAAAGACTCCAGTGTCGGACCCGTCGGCAAACGGCGGGCCTCAAGCGCGCGGCGGATGCCATGCGCAAGTGACTCAGGCGACAAGTCACACATATATCCATTCACCCCGTCGATGACGAGGTTGCCCAGACCGCCGATGTATGTCACAACGGTAGGGATGCCACACATGATCGACTCGATCGCAGTTAGTGATGTCCCCTCGCGTTCAAGAGTCGGCACCACGACCACATTGGCTTTCGCGTACAGGTCAGGCATTTCATCCAACTCGACCTCGGTGACCGTAACCCGATCCGCTATACCGTGCTCGTCGGCCCAACTCAAGATGTCAGCCTGGACCGGTCCCTTTCCTGAGAAAATCGCTCTTACGGGCGTTCCAGTTCGGTCCAGATGTGCGATCGCCTTGAGAAAGAGTCCCGCGCCTCTCGAACTCCGCTCGAGCATGCCGTATCTTCCTTTTCCCGGGCTGCTTGTGCCGGTAGCCCGTCTGGGAAACAGAATCGTCGGCAAGCCATTGACGTTAGGTGGATTCGGCATCACGCGGAAGAACTCCGGGTCGGCGTAGTTGGGAACATACGACAGTTTCCGCTCCCACTCCGCGCGGTTCGGAAACTCCGCATGGCACCAGTTGATATAGTTCGTATCGACGCAGATTACGCCGCGCAGTTTGTTGATCAGACGAGGTTGCAACTTGCGGTTGAGCCACTTCTTGTATTGTGGGAAATCTCCCTCCCAGCCGATACCATGCTGAACGGCAACGGCGCGGCGCGGCTTCTGAAAGCGGGCTAGTTCCATAGTCAGATATAGGCAGGGATCATCCGGGTTAGTGTTCTTCTCAAACCAGCGGTGATAAGTCCACAGGCCCAACCAATTTGACGGACACTTGACGCCAACCACCTTGAAGCCTTCGCTCAGTTCCCTTTCGAAAGTAACAACGTCTCTCTGGTAAACGGTTGTTTCATAGCCTTTGCTTTGGGCTAACTCCGCCACGTCTCGACACCAGCGGAGCATCCCCCCTCCTCGGATACGGGACATTTTATAGTCGTAAACCACATGGGTCGCAATATTCATTCGTCTCAACACAGTTTTCTGCCTTTCCATTTATCGTCAGGACTGACCACTAAGAGTCGCAGCGCAAACACAGTCAAGTACGCTCGGTCTGACAGCCGTTCCTTGAGCAGAGGACATGCCTGCCTCAGACGTCGGATGAGGAAGATGAACGCAATTATTCCACCAGCATTTGCGCTCATCGTCTATTATGTGTCCTTCTCGCACAACATCGTCAAGCATTCTCCCTTGCGTGTCAGAATGCATAAAAGCTTGTAAATCGGTAGTACAGGAGCGAAGAGAAAAGAGGGGATCTCCACCCGCTTCAATCCAGAATCTCGCAATAGCGCGTTGACACAGAGCGGCAAGTGTTGCGGAGCCGCATACGGTTTTGCATTTCGGATTCGGAAACCGGTCGATTCAAA
The DNA here is from genome assembly GCA_016934645.1 of Anaerolineae bacterium. The sequence continues at coordinate 6,994 of JAFGSL010000391.1, read as the reverse complement.
TAGCAAAGTTGCCGATTTGGGTGTGTAATGATACAAATGCCAAGGAATCTGTAGGCCTGGGAAATGTCGGAGAGACAGGCGCGCCACCCACGAGTCGATGCATGGTGACCCCAGAACGAGTATCCCCCCAGGCTTAAGTATTCTGTAGCATTCGGCAAGCACTTCACGCGGTTTCAACAGATGCTCAAGCACATGGGCCATATGAATACAATCAAAGGTTGATTCCCTATAGCTATTTTCCAGGAAATCGCCGCTGGTGACCTCAATACCGCTGGCCATCAGACAAGAGGAATTGTTCTTATTAGCGTCTATATCATATCCGGATAGATCGCGATAGCCCAAGCGCGACATGCTGAGGAGCCAAGTTCCTGCCCCATATCCAAAGTCAAGGATTTTGGCATCTTTGGCTAGTTGCAGGGGGATGCCATGGCTATATGCCACCGTCCTGCCTGACGCCCACTCTATAGCCATCCCGAATGCAGTTTTCATGATCGCCCCAAACCCTCTTGAAGCGTACGTTGCGTATCTATACTTGAGCGCCCTGTACTTCAGTGAGTCTTGCCGACCGATCGGACTATGATCTGAAGGCCTAATGTAACTTCTATACGATTCATCATAAAACGAAGAGAGACGTTGCCATGATGGCTTCGGATCGATAAATCCTAAACCGCATTCACGACACCTAAGCAATTGATAGCTCCACTCCTTTGACTCCCCCTCGACTTCGGAGGAGTAAGACAGGTTGTCGAGCAATACAGAGACATCCTCGCTATGACATATATCGCACTGTCGCATTTGATGGCCTCCCCATCTGGATAACGTGCTGCATCAGTCTGTATTAGTTCAACGCGAAAAGGTTGTAGACCTTGATAGACTTTGCCAGGAATAGCGGAGTTCAAGTTTTAATGTAGCCGATCGATTTTTGAATTCATAACTTTCCGAAACTCATCGATCATTTTCCCGACCAAGACGCCTTGCTCTCCTACAACACGAGCTAGACACTGCTCTGCCGATGAATAATCGTCCTCAAGAGCGGAGATATGCTCTAGGCATTCTGAAGTATTGAATGGATAAGTCCACAAACGAGCACCCGCACCAAGGAGATCCGAAACAAGCCGTAGTTTCTGTTCTACTTCTATGCATACCATTGGTTTCCTGAGTATCGATGCGAAGACAGCCCCGTGGTATCTTGCGGTGATAAATGCATCATATCCAGACAGGAGTTCCATGAATCCTGTAATTGTGCACTTCTCGGGATTCCAGACCTCAAGCTTCTCATTTCTATCCTGTAACCATCCAGCCCACCTACTATCAGACTTACCTGCAAACGAAATAAACTCTACCTGCTTTCCGGCGGTTTTGAGTGCATGAACAACCTGAAACAGAGGGGTTGTGTAGGAATTCCCCTCTGCAGTATGTGGCCAATCTCTTGGGATAACTCCAATCTTCTGGATCCCCTCCTTCGCACTATCTGCGCTCAATTCGAATACATCTGATTTCCAAAGACCAGGCAAATAGCATAAATCAGCACGGAGTGACACGTTACTTAAGCCCCACTGCTTGCACAAATCATAGCTACAGCGGTCGCGAACGGCAATATACTCCATGCGAGTGAAAAGCTCCCTGACTTTGCGCACATAGGCGTTATTCTCGACGAAGGGACCGAGGCCGATCCCGATCGCAGCAACGCTTGATTCAGATGCGGGGAAAGATGCTCCTATCATCTTCCGGAACACTCTCTTTCCTAAAGCTGCTGGCGTTCGTATGTTGCGAGCAATTCGGCTATACAATCTTCCGATACCTTGCCGAGACGTCTGAGGAAAAGAGTAAAACTGCGTGCCGCCACCAAAAACAATCAGGTCGGCATTCCTGGCCTTTTTGCTTTCCTGTGAGATTATCCTTGCGCCAGGAATAATATTTTGAACATAATCCGAGTTTCTACCAATGAATAGATGAAGCTCCGAATCGAATGTCCGTTTTGATATCTCGTGCGCGGCAACCATGAGCGCATCATCACCGAAATTTCCGACGCCATAGCTGCCTTTGATAGCAATTACAGTTCCTGAATGACTCATCGATTGGAACTCACTCCTGGACGTGTGGAATCAATAGCCCTTGTCTTTTTAGTGCGAGGTATATACGCTTTTCGCGCTTGAGCCGAACATAGTGATCGCTATTTCGAGTACCGATCACTTTTGCGGGATTCCCACCCAAAACATTGAGGGGGAGGAACTCCTTGGTAACCACAGATCCTGCCGCAACGATGCACCCTTCTCCAATGGTAACGCCTGGCACTACGATTACATTTCCGCCTATCCACACATTTTCGCCAATTTCGACTCGCTCGGGCAAGACTATGTCATCGTAAGGAATAGCATGCGCATCCCTGAAGCGGTGATTTGCTGTATAAACAGTCAGCCTTGGGCCAATGATCGTGCCGCTGCCGATTGTGACCCCGCCAACAGCATAGATCGTGACGTAGGGACCTATGTACACATTGCTGCCTATGGCTATGTTTTCCGGCACAGAAAACCTGAAGCCCTTCGATATCTGAACGTTCTCGCCCTTTGATTTAAAATCCAACCTAGACAACCGATACTTGTTCACCAAATGTAGGAAGAGCGAGACTACTCTATTCAGAGACATGTAGCTTTCCTTCTATGTGAATCTCTGTTGCGACTCGCATCTTGTTGAACAATAGGAAGATTAGGCAATATGACAACACCACTATCGCAGCACGGTATGCGATTCCGAACAGCATAAGAGATCCCATTGTTGCCAGAAAAATCAGGATCAACCACACCAAAATGCTGTACCGTGAAAGGAGAATGTGGTTCGGGCATAGTTTTCTTCGAATATAGAAAGGAATGAAGATCAGTGTGTTTAGGCTATATGCGATCGCAAACGCAACGGCTTGTCCCTGCGCGCCGTACACACTGAAATAACGAGCACACAATATAGCGGTAATTCCCCAACAGGAGTTGCTCAAGAGACTCCACCAAAGATAGTTTCTGGCAATGAAGTTCCTGGCAATACCTTGGCGATGAGCCACGATTATCGAGCTGACAGCAACAAAGACGATCGAGCGCAACATATCATAACTGAAGTAATCACGTCCGAGCAGGAGCGCCCACAATTCAGGTACGCCAAGAAACGGAAGTGCACAAAATATCCCAATTGCCCACGGTAGCACGATGTTCGCGAATTGGAACCTGGGGCTAGGTCTCTCATATGTTGATACGCAGATTGGTAGAAATGCCTTCCCGATCATGACGTTTGCAGTGGCAATAAGAGTGGATATTTGGTAAGCCGCACTATAGACGCCCAGTGCAGCATAACCGTTTTCCTGATTCACGAGAATAGCGTTGCTGATCCACACGACAGGCCCCACCATCGCGCTGCTTAGGAACGCAGGGAGGCTGAATGTCCATACAACAGACCATTCTTTACGGCAATCCTTAAGAGTGAGCGGGACGTTGTGGCGCCGGGCTTCCTTGCGCAAAGCAAAATGGTTAAGCAGCCAGTTGATGCCAAGATTGACCGCCAATGCCCAGACCGTTCCGGAGAGGCCGCCAAACCAGGCACCACAGACAAGCATAGGGAACGAGATCATACCAACGATAAAGTTCACATAGGCGATCAGTTTGAAGGCCTCAAATCCAGAGAGTACTCCGGTTTGGGCGCCGTTGAGCGCATTGATGAACAGGATCAAAGCACCAATGCGTAGTTCGTCCGCCAGATGCGGGGCGTTGATGGTGTTTTCTGCTAGCCAGGGAGCGAAGATCAACAACCCCAGGGCCATAAGACCGCCGGTCAGCACAGAGCTCAATCCTGAGATTCCAATGATGCGCCCGGCGCGATCAGGATCAATCTGGCTGTACTCAGCGACGTATTTAGTGGCGGTTAAGCCAAGGCCGAAGCCGGCAAAGACGCCGAACATACTAACTGTGGATTGGATCATGCCCAGTTCACCATAGACTGTCTTGTTCAAGATCCGGGCAACTACGACCGTAGCACACAACATCAGGCCACGCGAAATCACCGCCCCAGCCATTGTCCAAAATACGCCACGAACCAAACGAGATCCAATCGGCGACCTACTAACGCGATCTAATGCTGGACGCAGGAAAGCTGGACAGTAGGCAAACACTAGAGATTTGAGAATCATTCTGTCTTAGTCTCCTGACTTGCTAGCGATTCGCACATGTGCGCTTGAAGTATTAGTGAGTAGTCTCATTAAGAACATTGTTATCATTTAGAACTCCATTATCAGTCATCTGAAACTATTCTGACAATACGCTGAGCAGCTTTACCATCACCATATGGATTTGTCACCTTGGCCATTTGATCGTAGGTTGATGATTGATCCAACATACGCTGCAACCAAGAAATAATAGTCCGTGTGTCGGTGCCCACGAGACGAACTACGCCTGCATCCACGGCCTCCGGGCGTTCGGTAGTATCGCGAAAGACCAATACCGGCTTGCCTAAACCAGGGGCCTCTTCCTGAATCCCTCCAGAGTCCGTCAACACCAGGTAGGCGCGCCTCATCAACTGTACCAACGGCAAATAGTCCAGCGGCGGCAACAGGGTAATATTGGAGACGGTAGCCAGTAGCCGGTAGACGGGGCTTTGGACATTGGGATTCAGATGCACCGGATAGACAATATGCACATCAGCGTAGCGCTCCGCAATCTCCCGCAGCGCCGCGCAAATGTTTTCCAATGGGCGGCCAAAGTTCTCGCGCCGGTGCGCCGTGACCAGAATCACGCGCTTGTCCCACGGAATCCCCGCCAGCGGGCCGCTTTCCACATCGTAGTCCATCGCCGCTGCCATCTGCAAAGCATCAATCACCGTGTTGCCCGTCACATGCACCGTCGCCGGGGCCACCCCCTCGCGCAGCAGGTTCTGTCTGGCGGTTTCGGTGGGGGCAAAGTGCAGGTCGGCCACCACGCCCGCGACCCGGCGGTTCACTTCTTCCGGGAAAGGCTGCCATTTGTCGCGCGTGCGCAGGCCGGCCTCCACGTGGCCCACCTTGACCCGGTGGTAAAAGGCCGCCAAACTGGCCGCCATCACCGTGGTCGTATCCCCCTGCACCAAGACCCAATCGGGTTGCTCTTGGGCCAGCACGGGATCCAACTCGGTAAACACCCGCGCCGTCAACCCGGAGAGCGTCTGCCCTGGCGTCATCAAATTCAGGTCATAATCCGGCGCAATATCGAACAGAGCCAATACCTGATCCAACATCTCCCGGTGCTGCGCCGTCACGCACACCCGCGAGATAAATGTGTCGGGATGATTCTCTAACGCTTTCACCACCGGCGCCATTTTGATGGCTTCGGGGCGCGTGCCGAAAATGGAAAGGACTTTCATGGCGTTGGCACGTTGGAACGTTGGAACGTTGGAACGTTTGAACGTTCCAACGTGTTAACGTTCCAACGCTCCCTTCCGTCTCCCAAGAGCATCACGTCAAACCCGGCCGCTTCCCAAACATCTCGCGGTAAAACACAGCGCGTATCCAAGATAAAACGGCGTTTGAGCAGCCCGGCCAGATGGTCTACAGCCAGGGACTTAAACTCCCGGTGATCCACCAACAGCAGAACGCCATCCGCCCCGCGAATGGCGTCGTCCAACGTGGATACAAGGGCGCCCTCCAATTCAGGGGCAGCAGCCACATAGGGATCATACGCGCGTACCGTTGCGCCCGCTCTTTGAAGGTGGTGAATCACCGCCACCGCCGGGCTTTCCCGCATATCGTCCACATTGGATTTGTAGGTCACGCCGAGGGCGGCAAAGGTGCGCCCTGCCAAATCGCCAAACACGCGGGATAGCTGCTGCACCACATACGCAGGTTGTTCGTCATTCACCACGCGCGCCTGGCGGATCAGATGGGCAATCTCCGGCGCCGTTTCCACAAAAAACCAGGGGTCTACACTGATGCAATGGCCGCCCACGCCGGGGCCGGGGCGTAAAATCTCCACCCGTGGATGGCGGTTGGCAATCGCAATCGCCTCCCAGACATTCACCTGAAAATGCTCGGCCAGCCGCGCAAATTCGTTCGCCGCAGCAATGTTGATATCGCGATAGGTATTCTCCATCAACTTGACCATCTCGGCAGTGGTCGCATCGGTCAATACAATTTCACCTTCGACGAATGCCGCATAAAGGTCACGCCCGGCTTCGGCTGAGGCGGGGTCAATCCCGCCGATCACGCGAGAATTTTCTACCAACTCACGCAAAATGTGCCCTGGCAAGACTCGTTCAGGAGAATACGCCAGGAAGAAATCCTCGCCGGCCTTCAGGCCAGAACGCTCCAAAATGGGCTGCACTAAATCTACGGTTGTGCGCGGCGGTGACGTAGATTCCAGGATGACCAGATTGCCCTCACGCAAATGCGGCACAACCGACTCGGCGGCGGCAATCACATAGCGCATATCGGCGGTCTTGTCCGCGTTAATGGGGGTAGGCACCGCAATAATGAAAGCATCGGAAGGCGCCGGTTCACGGGCTACATTTAGATAGCCCGCTGCCATTGCCCCTCGCACCAGCGTGCGCAAACCTGGTTCTTGTATGTGGATGCCGCCATTGTTGAGGATATCTATGACGGCTTGTTTTACATCTACCCCTGTGACTGGTACGCCATGTGTGGCAAACATACTCGCTGTCGGCAGCCCAATATAACCGAGGCCCAAAACACACAATGTCTTCACGTTTCTATGTTCTCCGGCCTGGTTCATTTTCCGAACCTATTCTCCCGCTCCACTTGTTCATTCACCCACGCATACGTCCGCCCAATCCCCTCGCGCAATCCCACCTCCGCCTTCCACCCCAACTCCCGGCTGCGCTCCTTGCTGAAGTTGCGCGAGTGTACACCCACCGGGCCTTTGACGTATTGGATGCTGAGGTTCTTGCCGGAAATCTCAATCACGGTCTTGGCCAGTTCCTCGACCGTCACATATTCTTCGCCGCCCAGGTTCACGGCGCCTTCGAGGTT
>JAFGSL010000390.1 GCA_016934645.1 Anaerolineae bacterium | reverse complement strand
GTTAGCAGGATACCACAAAACGGGAAATACGAAAATCGGAAAATACGAAGATAATTACGGATCAGACATTGTCTAGTCGACAATGTATAGTATACTGCATTTGACATTTCTATCCCAATACTAACCAAACTGCTACACAATCGCCATGAAATGCAAACAAACAAATCATAGACTTGTGTTATGCTATCTCTAAGAAATGCTAACCTAAGGTTAAGTAAGAAAAGAGAGAGAAATGCTTAGTAAAGTCGGGCACATGTTGGAAAAAACGAGCACCCGCAGCATTAGAGTTGCTGTGGTGGTCGTTTCCATTGTGTTCGCGGAGCTGATTGTCGCGGGAACAGAATACCTACTCCATGGGTCGGTCCAGGCCGAGTCGGTTATTCGCGCCTTCTTCATCACACTCCTTCTTACTGGCACTATGACCAAACTCCACGCCATCTTCGTCGACCGTCTACGCCAGATCGAAGGCGCGCTACGTAAAAGCGAAGCGGAAAATCGCGCCATCTTGCAAGCGCTTCCTGATGTTATGTTTCAACTCTCCCTGGATGGTCGTTTTCTACAGTATCACGCAGCAAATGATGATCTTTGGCGTCCACCGGAAGAGTTCATAAATAAATCAGTTTACGAAGTCTTCCCCAAGGCATCTGCAGATCAGATCATGAGTTGCATAGACAATGCAGTACGCACACAACAGCCCCAAGAGTATGAATATGAGCTTCCGTATCCAGATGGACCACGCCATTATGAAGCGCGTCTGGTTAAACTCAACGGAGATAAGGTGTTGGCTATCGTCCGCGACATCAGCGCGCAGAAGGCTGCAGAAGCAGCCCTATGCGCTGAGCGTAACTCATTGACACAACGGGTCGAGGAGCGCACTGCAGCCCTCTACGCTGCCAATGCACAGCTTCTCCAAGCTCTCCAGACACGGGACGAGTTCCTCTCCAGTGTCAACCACGAACTACGGACACCACTGACCCCAATCCTGGCATTTGCTGATTTGCTCGAAAATGAACACTACGGGCCACTGAACGATCACCAGAAACTGATCAGCGCCAACATCAAGAAAAGTGCGCAAGATCTACTGGAACTCATCAATACGATCCTCGATTTCTCGGACATCAAGGCTGGGGAATTGTCTCTGGAGATCGAGCCGTTCGATGTTAATACCCTATGTCGTGCTAGTTTACACCAAATCGAATCTGCCGTGCGGAAAAAGGACTTGCGCATTTCATGCACACTCGACAGTGCTGTTACCATCATCCAGGCTGATCCACGCCGTGTTAAACAAATGTTGGATCATCTCTTGAGTAACGCTGTCAAGTTCACCCCAGATGGCGGGGCCATCGGGTTGGACATCAGTGGCGACGCCGCAACATGTACGGTCCGCTTCAGCGTGTGGGATTCAGGCATCGGCATTGACAAAGCCCACCTCTCACAACTCTTCCAGCCTTTCAAGCAAATCCAAAACAATCCAACTCGCGGATACGAAGGTACAGGCATAGGACTGGCATTAGTGCGTTACCTGGCAGAATTACACGACGGTTCCGTAGCCGTTGAAAGTCAGCTAGGACAAGGCAGCCGCTTTACAATTTTATTGCCGTGGAATGTCCCCACGACACAAGCAGAGACAGAGGATTATCCCGAGCCTTCCACGGCAGTGACGACGCCATCCAGAACGAGCGAGAAACCACTCATTCTGGTCGCCGAGGACAACCCAATGAACCGCAAAGTCCTCTGTCATATGCTCAATATGGCCGGTTATGCCACCATTATGGCCGAAGACGGCGAGACAGCGGTTGAAGCGACGCGCCAACACCATCCCGGTCTGGTGCTGATGGACATCCAGATGCCCGGTATAAATGGGCTGGAAGCCACACGCCGCATCCGGGCTGATACTGAAGTGAGCGATACGCCAATCATCGCCGTCACAGCATTAACCATGCCCGGCGACCGTGAGCGCAGCCTCGAAGCCGGTGTCAACCAATACCTCAGCAAACCCATGGATATGCAGCAGTTACTCCAGATGATCGATGACATTCTGCACTCGTCGCCGGAAAGCGAAACCCAGGTACTCAACGAGGAAGACCCACAGGACACGTAAATCGGCGCGGTCTGGGTCTCGCACGCTACGGGAAAAAACACAATCCGCATCGCCCTAAACAAAAACAGGCACCCCTTAATGACATCGATCAAACCTCCAAACCCAACCCCACCCGTGCCAGGTTAAACACCTTGAAGGGCATCCGTCCCACATCGACATCGAGTTCGGACTTATCGCACACGGTGGACGTATTGGCGGCATCAATGCGTGGCTTCAGTGCCAGGAGCGCGCGCTCCAATGCAGGTGCATCCAGGCGCGCCATCAGCTCCTCAATCTCACGCATCAACGCACGGGCAGCCGCGATCCGTTCTTCAGTCTCTTGCGCCTTCTCGGCGCTGATCAGCCCAACCTCACGCTTGAGCCGGTTCAGCCGGAAACCCGCCTCGTAGGTGACCTCCGCAACAGTGTCACGGTCCATCCAGCGCGTCTCGTAAGAGAGGATGTGTTTCCAGGTTGGTTGCAGCAGCAACTGGCGATGATCTTCCAGCGTCTCAGCGTGACGGATGTAGCCCACTTCGGCGGCGTGCTCGTAGGCGCGACTGCCGGGATCGAGGAAGGGCGCGAGCGGTGATGTGAACGGGATCAGTCGGCCATCGTCAAAGCGCGTCAAAAGCGCGCGGCAGTAGTCCACCGTTTCCAGCGCTGAAGCCGGCGTTTGCTGCGCCAGCCCGATCATAAAGAAAAGGTCGAAGCGCTGTACTCCTGCATCGAGACACGCCGCAATCGTCTCTTCGATGCCTTGATTGGAGTATCCCTTACCCGAAGCACGCCGCACCGCCGATTCATGCGACTCCGGAGAGAATTCCACCACGAAGTTCGGCAACGCCGCCGCCAACTCCGCGATATAGGCTCGGTCTACGGGATAGAAGAACTCCACAATGACCGCACCGTCGAAGCCCTGCACGGCGCGGAAAAAACGGCGCGCGTAGTCCATCCCCGGCTGCCGCAGGTCGCCCAGGATAAAAACTGGCGCGCGGCTCAACTTCCCCATCCGCCGTACATCCTCCGCCAACTTCTCCGGTGAACGATACGCAGGCGCGGAACGCCCAGAGAGACGTCGCCCCGCAGAGGCCGAACCGCCGCAGATCGTGCAATGCTGTGTGCAGCCCTTCACCGACAACGCGGCCATAATCGGATATTCCAACCAATGGCTGAACGGCGCATAATTGAGCAAATCACGGTCGCGCACGACCGATCTAACCATCATGTGATAATCAAGGATGAGATGATCCAGGTTGGTAGGGACATAGGTGAGCGGATTGACATGCACTGCACCCTGACGATCTTTCCACGTGAGATTCGGGACGTCGTGGGGCGCGGAACCGTTCAGGATGTGACCGAGCAATTGTTCCAACGGATCTTCCGTAGAATCTCCGCGCAGTACGTAGTCGACGAACGGATAGCGAATCAACTCCTCGTGAAAGTACGTCGCGGAGTAGCCGCCAAAGATGATGGGCACATCCGGATGGTAGGCTTTGGCCAAGCGGGCCACCTCCAGCGCGCCGTGCGCGTGTGGCAACCAATGCAGGTCGATGCCGAATGCGCGCGTGTTGACGGTTTCCAGTAGTCTCTCTGGCTTGAAACGCGTCGAGCGCACCATCCGCGCCGCCAGATTCGCAATACGCACTCGGAATCCAGCCTGCTGCGCGTGCGCCATCAGCGTCGCGAAGCCGACAGGGTACATATCGAAGACTGGCGTCGAAGGCACCAAGTCCGAAATCGGCCCCCATAACGTCGCGCGCTCGCGAAAATCATAAACGCTTGGCGCATGTAAAAATACCAAATCGTACATGCCACCTCCTCAGAATCATTAAAGAGTGCGGTAAAAGTCAAGACCCTCTTGGGAGGGTAAACAGTACCT
>JAFGSL010000389.1 GCA_016934645.1 Anaerolineae bacterium | reverse complement strand
GGTTCATCGCGCTGGCCTGCATATTCGCCAGGCGTGTGGTGTAGCCCATCTGCGCCGCCAGCTCGCCTTGTGCGCGTGTCATCGCGCTCTGGCTCAATCCGGTGTTGCTCAACGCTTTGGAGAGCCCGTCGTATAAAGCAGCCTGTTCCTCTGCCTGCGCGGCAGCGGCCTCCGCCGCCTCCGCAGCTTCCGCCTGGGCTATGGCCAACTGCCCTGCTGCAATGGCAGCTTGCGTCGTTGTCTTCTCGCCCTCGGCTACCCCCTGGCTATATTGTTCCCACGCAGTGGCCGAATCTATACCGGCCTCTGCATTACGTCGTGCCGCAAAAGTGAACTCATCCATCACCGGCACTAAACCTTCTACAACGGCATTGACAGGCGTAACATCACGTCCAAATATGTTGAACTGTCGCGAGTTTTCTATCAGCGCAGCGTTCACCTTTTCAGCAGCAGCGACATAATCTTCATAGCTATTGGCTGAGGCCGAGAGCGTGTTGTTTAGATCGTCGCTGCTGGCATTCAGCACCTTTTGTTTGTCGATGAAGGATACTGCTATCTGATTGCTTTCTTCCAAAACCGTGTTGACGTCTGCCTGGGCATTTGCGTACTGTGTAGCCACATCCACTGCTGAAGTAGAGTTAGCGGCAATCTTCTCTAATTTCTGTCCCCAGGCATCCTCGACTTCTGCCGTTTGCTCTACAATATCTTTGTGAAATTGAGCTGCCATATTAATAGCGACGACGTTCGCTGCCACTGCTAACGCTACTGCTGCGAGAGGACCGAGTACCGCTGACCATCCTAGGGTCGCTACTTCTGCTGTTGACATCCCAGCTTTTAGAAATTGCATTCCTTCTGCTGCGCTGGTGAGTACTGGGCCTAGCGATGATACTACTGGCGCGAGCTTAACGTATGTCGTATATCCGCCTACTGCGGCTGTTGCCAAACCTGCGAGCTGAACTGCCGATTTGACCAGCGCTGGATCAAGATTCTCCAGACTGTCCATCACAGTCGTTATCGCATCCGCGATCTTGCCCGCTACCGCCACAATCTGCGGCCCATGCTCGTCGTAGAACGCGGTGAGACCCTGCGTCATCCGCGTCCACACCGGGACGAACTCGTCGCCCACTTTAATCTTGAGTGTGTCCAGCGTGCCTTCCAGTGCCTCCTGCGCCCCCTGCAGCGTGTTCGCCCGTGCCGCTGCCACCTCCTGCGCGGACGAAGCCCCGGCGATGGCCTGTTCCATCTCCTGCCAGCCGGACGTCCCCTTGCTCAAGAGGATGTTGAGCGCGCGCTGCCCGTCTGCGCCTGCCAGGATATAGGCCAGCTCGTTCCGCCGTTCCTCGCTTAGATTTTGTAGCGCTGGAATCATCTCTCCGATGATGTCCGGCAGGCGTTTCAGTTGTCCTTCACTGTCGTACAGGCTGATATTGAGCTCGTTCCAGGCATCGCTGACCTTTTTCGTCGGACGCAACATCTGGTTGACCATCGCCCGCAAACTGGTGCCGGCCTCCGCCCCCTTCAGCGCATTCTCGCTCAAGAGTGCCAACGCGGTGTTGGTGTCTTCGAGGGTATAACCGAACGAGGCCAGCACGATGGCTGCGTTTTGATGTGCCTCGGCCAGATCGGTGACTTCGGCCTGGCTCGCGTCCGCCGTCTTCACAAAATTATCGGTGATGCGCACCGCATCCTGTGCCGTCAGTCCGTAGGTGCTCATCGTGGAATTGACCAACGTGGTCGCCCCGTCTAGGTCGAGCATCGACGCCGCTTGCAGGTCCACCGAAGCGCGCAAAATCCCGCCCAGTTCCGCCGTCCCCGCCATATACCCTTCCAGGTCGCCGAAGACGTCGCCCACGCTCTTGCCGCTCTTGAACAGGCCCGTCATCGATTCGGCGGCCTGTTGCGCATCGATGCCCACGAGGCTGATGTCGCCGCCCACGGCCATAGCCGCATCTTGGAGCGTCTCCATCGAGGCCACTGCCGGATCGACTGCCGTCGACATAATCGCCATCTGCGACTCGAATCCGGTTGTCAGCGTGCGTGTCTCGCCGTACAGGTCGCTCAAGCCGCCGATCAACTTCCCGATGCCCTGGGCAGCCAGGTTCCCCATCGAGAACTTGAACACATCCTGCACGGTTCTGTCAAGCTGCGACAGCGAATCCTGCGCCTGCCGCGCACCTCTCTTCACGCCTTGCGCGTCAAGCTCAACCTTCCCGTATGCGCTTCCTAACTCAATCGCCACGCTCCCCCCTGTCTACCGTCTACTGTCTACCGTCTACCAAATCCCACTCTCCGGCACCTTCACCTTTCGTGCCCGTCCACCCAGCCGCGTGAACACGCCCTTCCCTGGACGTACTTTCTGCTGCCAGGGCAACGGGCGTTTCGTGTGGATGCGTTCCTCTACGTCGCGGCCTACCGTCAGGCACAACAAATCGACCTGGTAAGCCTCCCAGCTATCTCCGTCCAGGCCTAGATAGCTGGAAGGCTTTTGTCCGTAGGCCGACCCTAAGTTATGCAGGTTCCACAGGAGACGTGGATTCTCGGCGAAAGGGGCGCAATTGTTCGCCGTACCGGTTGCAATAACGGAAGATTGCCAGCCGGTCCACCATCGGCAACTCGTTCACGCCCAAACTGTGCTCGTCCGCCTTATCCTTCACCGGCGGATTGACTACCGCTGCCTTCGTGACCAGATTGATCGGGCCTTCATACTCCGCCGCGTTCTCTACCGTCAGATTGCTGATGCCTTTGGCCATCACCTCGTTCACTGCTGCGACCAGTGGCGCGGGCACATCCCCACGTAACGCCAGATCGATCATTCCTACCCGCACCATCTGCACGACCAGCCCGGAAGGCAATTCAACTTCTTCGCCTTCCTGCTGCTTTTGTCTCCACGCCTGCAAATCCATAGGTTTTCCTCCCATCGTTTATTTCTAACATCCGTGGTGATCGTCCATTAATGGGCATTAACGGACGTTCTCAATCGAGAGCAGCCGCATTTTCAAGGCTGTCTACCGTCTACTGTCTACCGTCTACCTTCCCCAAAAACGCCCGTTAATGCTTCTCGACTATCCGACTAACGACTACCCGCCTACGTCGCCGGCAAATCGTCCGCCGTCTCGTTCTGTACGATGTCGAAAATGCCGTTGCTGCTGTCATCGATACAGATGATCGATCCCACATTCGACATCATGAACTCGCCGTCGCCCAGGCTGCCTTCCAGCCCATTGGTCAGCTTGCACTTGAACAATTTGATGTGCACGTCGTCGTCGCCGTCCGCCAGGCTCTTCCCATAAATCTTGAAGTATGGGAACCGCTCGGCACCGCTGCCCGTCAACGTGCTCACGCGCGTCGGCGTCGTCCCCGAGGTCGAGACCGTGCGCCCGCTCATCAGCGCGTAAGCCTCCAGGCTGATCCCGCCTGCTTCCAGGCTGGCCTCCACCGCGTCCACCTCGCTGACCACGGCCACTGTTTTGCCGTCGCCACGCAGCTCGCCAGAGACGAGTCGTTCATTGAAAGTCATCGTCTGCGCGTAGGGCAAATCCACCTGCACCGCCCCGGCGATGTCGGTCAGCTTGATGTCGTAAATCCCGAATGGTTTCTGTCCAAAGTATGTCATGTGATTGCCTCCTGCTCCTCAGTTGATTGTCCTAATGTCTCCCGCGCCTGCTTCACCCACGCGCGGATTTGCTTTGCACTGGCCCAGATCACCTGGTCCAGCCGCTTGATCCCCGTTGTATCCAACGCTGCCAGGTCGGCCAGCGTCGCGATCCCGGCTAACGCCAGCTCAGCCGCCCGCTGTGGCCCCACACCCGGCAAACCGAGCACCGCGTCATCCTGATCTACCACGAACGCGCCGCTGGGTTCGGTGAGTAGCTCTGCCGCCAGACCGGCCTCTGCCACATCCTGCACGAATCCCGTCTTCCGGCTCCATTCGTACTGCTCGACGACGCGCCGCACTAACTGTGGCCCCACCCATCGTAATTTCATAAACCCCTCCTCATCCTAGCATTCCGTAAATCCTGTTCTCACCGTCTACGGTATACCGTATACCTACTCATACTCATCGCGCAATCCAGCGCCGGATCGCGCTGGTCGCGCACATCGCCCGCGTGCCGGATATCCCACACATTTTCGCCGCTGACTCTCTGGCGATGCAGGAGCGCGTACACCCGCGCCAACGCCGTATCGATCGCGCTATACCCGGACCGCGCATAGAAATACACCGTCACGAATGTCCGCGAGCTGGTCTCGAACGGCCCGGAAGGATCGTCCGCCTCCACCGTCAGCAGCGCGCACGGCTCGACTTCCCCGTTCGCGTCGAAGGCGTCCGGTGTCGCCTGGCGTGAAATCTCCGCCTCGCCGTATGCCCCGCCCGTCAGCGTCGCCATCAGCGTAGTATCGCCGATCAACACGGCCATGATCGCGCTGCGGATACTCATCAGTCCTTCCTCGGTTGCATCTCAGCTATCACGTTGCCATCGTGCATTGTGCTCGATAGCACCTTCCACGTGCGCGCCGTGTACAAATGCCCGAAAGACTGGTGCCACGAGCTGTCAGGATCGAAGTAGCGAAACGTATCGACGTGAAACCCGCGCTTGTGCGTTGGATCGCGCCACAGATTCTCGCTCTGCCATCCCACCGCCTGCAAGTGCAGCACGCCATCAGCCCGGAGGACGCGCCAGCACTCATCCATAAACGCGACGGTATCATCCAGATGCTCTAGCACATCGATAGCCTCAATCCGCTCCGCCGTTTCGTCGCCGAACGGCCACGGATACACGGCCAAATCGTGCAGTACGTCCACGTGCGCCAACGCCACCCGGTCCACGTGCGTCCATCCTGGTCTTCGCGCATTTCCGCAACCGAGAAGAATCTTCATCAAAAGACCTCCCGCAAGATGTACAGCATCTCTCGCGCCGTGCGTTTCCACGTCGCGCACTGCGCCAGCCACAGCGCGGCGTCCCGGCCAAAGACCCGCGCCGTATCGCGGTGCTCGTAGCAGAAGCGCATCTTCGCCGCCAACTCGTCCATGTTCGGTTCCACCCAATCGCCGATGTCGTCCCAGATACCATACTGCGCGGGACTGGTCCCCCGCACCGGGATCGACAGCCCCCAGTATTCCAGCTCCTCGGCCAGCCCGCCGAAGTCCGTCGCGAGCACCGGCAGCCCGGTCGCCGCTGCCTCACGGGGCGGCAACCCCCACCCCTCCCCGCGTGAGGGGAACACATAACAATCCGCGTCGCGCAACATCTCCCGCAACCGCCAGCGCGGAAACAGTCCCACCGCCATCTCCACGTTGCCGTCCTTCACTCCCTGCAACCCGCTCGGCAACTGCCGGAAATGCAATGTCAAGTGCGCACCCTCGTCGTCTCCAAACGCCAGGCGGAACGCGCGGTACGCCACGTCCCATCCTTTACGTCCGTCAGGCGTGCCCGACCACAAGAACGTGTACGGCCTGCCCTTCTCCCTGGACCGCTCCAACGGCCAATAATCCCCCGGATCGATCCCCCACCGCGCCACGTCGAGCGGTGCGGTCACCCCGTTCCCCTTGAACACCATCTGGTTCCACACGCACGGCACGATCACCTGGTCGGCATAGGTATTCAACTTCTCCACCCATCCCTCCGGCAGCCGCGTCGCCTCGAACATCGTGTGTATGGCCAGCGGGTGCGATCCCGTCTCGATAAACGGAATCCAGTCCGGCGTGCAGATCGCTAGCACCGGCGCGTCGACCTGCCAGTGCTGCAACGGCTCGCCCAGCCCGCTCAGCATCGCCTCACCCAAGTCCAGCACCTGCACCGGGACCTTCATCGCCCGTATCGCCTCGATGATCTTCAGCGTCCCGTACCCGTACCCATCCCGTGGATTCATAAACCCGGCAATCACAAAAGGCGTCATTTCACCCCACCCATTGCAAACCGATAACGACGAAATCGTATTCGGCTGTTACCTGATCATCACCGCCATAGGTTGCCACCAGTGTAATCCGGTGCTTCTCCTGTATGGCGTGCGGATTCACCAGCGTATTCACCGATGCCGGAATCGTGATCTTGATAGAAGATGCCGGCGTCAGTGCCGTTTCCGCTTGCAGCTCGGTGTCACTGGCCACGTCGTGACATTGCCAGGTCGCCGCCGTTGGCATAGCCGCTAAGCCGTCTTCGTCGAGAAACGTAACGGTTAGGTACGCGGTTGTGCCTTCGTTAACCTCGCTGAGTACTGTCATCTCATGCGGTCGGGTCTGGAATCGTGATATCGAACTCGGTCAGCGTGAATGTATTACCACTGGTCACGCCCTGTGATGCGCTCAGTTCCTGTGCTACGAGTAGTTTGCTTTCGCTGTCATCCGTGAGCGCAATCCACGTCGCCGTCCCTGTGCCGGTAACGTTTCCATCCGTGATCGCGCTGACGACGACCTTGCGCCCACTGGCATCACCGTTCTGAGGCGCACTTATTGCCGGCGATGCCTTGCTTCCAAGTGCATACGTCGAACTAGCCTCGGCAAACGTCGTAGGCTGAGCTGAACAAATGTACAGATTTTCCGTGTTTGCATCAATCACGTTGAGTGCCGCGTCCAAAATGTCATCGTGCATAAAAGCAGCCATATTTCACCTCGTTTGGTCCTCTATTGCATTGAAATTGCTAATGGCGCCGCGTCATCGCGGCGTCTATTTCGCGTTGTGTCAAGCTCGTCGCGATACTGCGTGCCGCCAACACAAACGCCATATCAACAATTGATACATTCGTCACTAATGTTGGCCCTTCGACCACCGGCACACTGACCAGCACTTCACCGGTCAGTAGCGCATGGATCTGAGCCATTATCGTGTTTTCGACTCTCGGTACACCAACCACGATATCCTGTGCCATCAATGCGTCGAGCACGGCCAATGCCGGCGTTTCGATTGCCGACGTACCAACCAGCACGTCCTGTGCTGTTAACGCGTGTGCCTGTCCAATCGTTGTGTGCTCGACGGCTGGCGCGCTGCCGGTCAGAGCTGCAGCCACCAGTGCGTGTACTTGTCCGATGCTTGGTTGTTCGATGTCGGACCCATCCGTGGCGATGATGCCTGCTGCCAGATGGTGCACCTGTCCTATAATTGCTTGCTCTACTGTTAGGACACCGCTGGTCACATCCTGCGCAACCAGAGAGTGAGCCGCCTCGGATAGTGTTGCTGTCTCAATGACTGGTATACTTGCCGCCACACCCTGCGCCGTCAGCGTGTGTGCTTGCCCGACTGTAGTTTCTTCGATGATTGGCGTACCTGCTGCTACATCCTGCGCCGTAAGCGCGTGCGCTTGCCCGACTGTGGCTTCCTCGACAGATAGCGTACCTGCTGCTACATCCTGCGCCGTCAGCGCGTGTGCTTGCCCGACTGTACCTCCCTCTACTGACGGCGTACCCGCCGCCACATCTTGCGCTGTAAGTGCGTGCGCTTGCCCGACTGTGGTTCCCTCGACAGATGGCGTGCCCGCCATAACATCCTGCGCCGTCAGCGCGTGTGCTTGCCCAACTGTAGCTTCCTCGACAGTCGGCGTACACACCGCCACATCCTGCGCCGTCAGCGCGTGCGATTGCCCGACTGTGGCTTCCTCGACAGATAGCGTACCCGCCATCACATCCTGCACCGTCAGCGCGTGTGCTTGCCCGACTGTACCTCCCTCTACTGACGGCGCATCCACAGTCACGTTCTGTGCCGTGAGCACATATGATTGTCCTGCCGCAGTCTTCTCAACGACCGGAACACCAGACACTACATTCTGGCTCGTTAATGCGTGCGACTGCTCGATACCCGCCTGTTCGACCACAGAAACGCCAGTCTCGATATCCTGCGCGCTCAGAATGTGCGTTTCTGCAAATGTCGACTGCTCAATAGTCGGTATACCTGCAGCGGCGTCCTGACCTGTTAGCGCGTGCGCTTGGCCAACTGTGGCTTGCTCCGCTGCCGGGATACCGCTGGCGACATCTTGCCCCGCTAGCGCGTGTATCTGGGCGATTGTCGCCTCTTCAACTACCGGAATGCCACTGGCGATGTCCTGCGCCGTTAGTTCGTCGGTTCCACCGCTGGTTGTCCCCTTGACCTCGATTGCTACAATCGCGTACTGCTGCCCGGCGGGAGCGGATAACCCGACGGTCTTTGTGCCTGCTGCTCCTACGTCAGGATAATAAGCAACATAAATGGTGTATGTGCTGCCGCTGAAGTAGTAAGACAACTCATACCCGTTTACTGATGTCGGGGTAATACTGTTGACTGTCCGCCATACGCGAGAGGATCCATTAACCGCATTCCAGTCGCCAACGACCACCACGATCGCTGAGTTATCTTCTTCGGTGGTGATGTTCAGACTTGGTGCACCGGTGGTATGAGCCTGCGCCGTAGCTCCGATGCCGTCGGTGTCGGAAAAACGAAGCACGTTTCCACCGAACGTCCCCGCAGTGGATGTGCGCGTGATGGTGACGGTGAGGTCCTCGTTGACCGTCACCAAATATGTCCACCCGCGCACCTCACAGTAGTTGGAGACATCGACCGCCTGTTGCTGCGTCCAATTCGACGCTCCATCCTCAGTGATGCCGAGATCGTTGTACTCGTTCTCCTTGACGGCCACACCGACCAGCACGTCGCCCTCCGAAACGGCGACAGCGCTCATCGCCGTCTTCGGCGTAACCGCACTGTTCCATACAGTTTCGTACTCAGCTACAAATGTCGGTGCCGTCATATCCTATTTCCTGGACTGCCATCATTCAACGGTAGTCCTCCTGTCTCCTTCATTCATCTTGCTTCCGTTAATAGTACCCAGGAGTTTAATTGACATAGAAATCGAGAGATAAAGACACGTCAGGATCGGCGTTCATGATAAGAACCGTCAATGGCCCAGCGACAACTTGCTGCACATGCTCGCCGTTTAGTATGGCCCCCAAATAATTGTGAACAGGTAACATTGGCGTAAAAACTGACCGTGTGGTCTCAACTATATCGGTCCACAATAAGATTTCCAAAGCTGCATTTTTTATCCCAAGGCGAAATATTTCCTCGTCCGGGTTATGGACGATAATTTTCTCTATCACTCCATTCAAATCTGGAGTAACGGTAGTTGATTCCGCACTCCCAGGATCACCCGTCGTTAGGGTAGTAGTAATTTCACACAATCTAATCATCATTAACCTCCAATTCTGCTAATCCGCTTTAACGGTCATTTCTACTTATAAAATTGCGTAAATCCTGCCGTGAATACGCGCGTAATCACTTCGCAGAACGTCTGTTAATCCATCGTCGGTAATGGAAGCTGCATCGTCGTATCTCCAAGAGCTCCCGCCATATCTTCTTCGTCGCCATATAGCCATACCAGAAGATTATTCGCGATCGTCGTCGCCAGGCTGAAAGCGAACACGTTCTGCGGTAACACGCCCAACCACCCGGCGTAATCGTCTAGCGCCTGCCACGGCTGTGACCCATTCGCCCAGCCGCGTAGTTTCTCGACGAAGAGCGCATCATCCATCAACACCGCGGTCTTGTAGCACAAGCACTGCACGTGGATCGGCAGGCTGATCTCACCCTTCGGGTAAACGTTTGTGCCGTCCTCGCCGTTGACAACCACATCCTCGCATGCACAGCCGATATCCGGGTGAGAGGGGCTCAAATTAATCACCTCTTTCTCCACCCACGGCAGCTTAGCGAAGATACTGTCGATCGACAGATGATGGGCGACCTGGATCTCGTTACGTGCCAGGCGTAGCGCGTTGTATGCCACACCTTGCCCGGCGCAGGCCTCCCGCGAATACAACCCCGTGCGGTCGCCGCTGGCAATGTCTTGCTTCGTCAACTTGTAAAGCCGTGTGCTGGTCCAGCGAGGACAATCTGCCCCAGCTCCCAGATACTCCTGCAGCAGCTTGGCGATATTCCACGCGCTGTTCCCCTCGGCCACACCCTGCGCCAGAACCTGATTGATGCCGTTGAGGCTCTGTTCCTGCAAATTCCAGATCCTGCCGCTCAGCGGAATCCCATCTTTGTAAATCCGCTGGTTTGCCGCATCGATCACCGCCCCCAACTGCGGCCTGAACACAGCGTCGAAATCCGGATCGGCATCTCCTGTCGCATCATCTTCGGCTTCCAGCAACTGCCGATTCACCCATTCACTGAATCGCTGAATCGTTGATTCGCTCATTTGACCATTCGCCGATTCGCTGATTCCTCTCGCCCATTCGTGCTGTACCGCCAGCATCCCTATCGGCAGCGTCACCGCCTGCCAGCGGAACGCCTGGAACGTTGCCACCCACTTAGAAAAGAAATTTTCGGCCTCGCGACGCATTGCCTGCTGCGCTGAGACGTAGCCGACGGTATCCAACGTCCCGTCTGCGCTCGCATTCCGCGCTAGAATCGATCTCAGAGCCTCGCCTAACGTCAAAAGCCCCTGGTGCGTGGCCCCGATCAGCGCCAAATGGATGCGGAGAAGCGCCGCCTGCTGCGCCTCCGCAATTACCCCTACCGTTAGCTGATCTAATCCCGATCCTATCATTCCGAAGATCCTGCGCTCGGTATCTGTGTCAAAAGCCGGTCCATACTCCCGGCCGTCACGTCTGGCGTGCCCTCGCTCTCATTACCTTGGGGCGCGAGCAGCGCTTCGATGTCCACGTCCGGCAAGAATTGCTGGATCAATGTCCAGATTGCCGGATCGGGGAAGCCCAACGCCCGCAGGCGCAACGCCGCGTCGGCGATGTCGCGCAGATCGGCGGGCTTCAGCACCCGCTTGGCCTTCCAGTGATACTTCACCGTCAGTGTTTCTGGCAGGATCCCCGCCAGCAGCCAGGCCAGCTCGAAGAGTGGTCGCAAAATCTCCTTCTGAATCCAGGGGCGTAACCCTTCGAGTGTCTCGTCGTACTGCTCCTTCTGCTTTTCCAGCACATCGCGGTTCAGGTCCTGCCCATAGCCCAGCAGACTCATCGGCACCGGGGAGGCGATCCACCAGGTGCGAATGTGATGCAGAATGTCTTCGATGTCGCTGACCTTGGCATCGCCCTCGACCGGTTTGATCTCCGCCGTGCCGAAGAAGTCCTGGATCGCCGCCAGCGGGCTGTCGAGGATATCGGCGTTGGTCTCCTTATATGCCTTGATCTCCTGGGGCGTTGTTCCTGGTGGGAACTGGTGATTGTACTTCATCCCCGCGCGTGTTTTACGCCGGGTGGCGACGTCATTTTCGCCTTCGTTGACGCGTTTCCACGTCCCGGTGGCGCTGCGGAAGAGGGGCCGCCCGTAACGCTTCCCCTCGTCGTGGTTCCAGCGCGCGTGGATGATTTGCCATTCCGAGAACCATAGGGCGTCGTTCGGTCCGGGAGTCCCCCACGTGTGCGGCTCGTCGCTCCACCAGAAGGCATAGCGCGGATCGTTGAACTCATCGCGCTTATTCGAGTTGCGGTACATCTCCAACGTTGGCTTGCGGGTCACCCCCACGATCTCTCGCGCATCGCTGACCTCGACTTCAAGGAACGAATCACCGTCGCGTGCCGTCAGGCGCACCCAATCATCCAGGCGTGAGACCAGGTCCAGGCGCTCGATCAGTGCTGTGGCAATCTCGTCGGCCTGTGGGTTCCCCGTTGTTACTGTCAACCCCTTGCCCACCATATCCTGCGCCAGCGTGTGGAGAACCTCGTCCGCGCGCGGATCTTCGTCATACATCTTCTGGCACGTCTTCACCACCGCGGTGCGCGTCCGGTCGGCCTCCATCCGTGCCAT
>JAFGSL010000388.1 GCA_016934645.1 Anaerolineae bacterium | reverse complement strand
TCCGGCGAAATAGATCTCCATCGCGCCGCCACATTGTGGACAGCGTAAAACAACGTCTCGCGCTGCGCCGGACAGTTGCGCCAGAGCACGCGCCGCCGCCGTGTGACCGGGATCCAGACTCAACACCTGGCGGTAACAATCGGCTTGCTGCTGTGGATCATCCAATAACGTCGCCAAGAGCATCCACGCAGCGATATGATGTGGATTGGCCGTCAAGTGCGCCGCCAAAGCACGCCTGGCTGCCTCGGGGACGCCAGCGTCAATGAGGTGTCGGATCTCAGCCAAGGACTCCATTGCTATCCTCAAAAAGAAAGGGCGCTACTTTGTACATCGTTCTCTTTCATTGTATTCGAGATCAAGCGTTTGTTCAATGGCAAACCACGAATGGTCTTGTTAAATTTCTGCTTAAGACGGATTGCCAAATCCGCGTGTACCAAGGTCTGTTTACACCCAACGGGGATCTGGCGATCCCCTCAGAGCGATATTGATAAGATGGTTTACATTCCACGTCTTCACGCCACCCGTTCCACAAACCGCACCCGCGTCCAGCGTTCAGGGATGTGCATGTTGATGTAGCCGTGACGGTTCCACGACCAGTCCACGGAAATGTTGTTGCCCTCGGCATCGTGGAAGTGCTGGCAGCGGGACGCGCCGATGCGCCAGATGTCGCCGGGCTGTGGCGGGGTGTGCGAGTTACCCAACGCTTTCAAGCTCTCCCAGGGCAAGGCAAATTCGACGGTCCAGCCGTTGTCGCGGATCGCCGGGCAGTTAAGGCTGCCATCCACCTGGACGGCGTGCTTGAGGCCGGGCAGTTCCCAATCCCGCTCGCCGATGCGGCCCATGCGCTCGTCCATGCGGGGCAGGAAGTAGAAGAAACTTTCGAGCGAGAAGAAGTGGTTCAGCCGCGCGATGTCGCGCCGCTCGACCACCGGCTCCACCCACGTCCAAAAAACCTCATAGATCGTGTTGATGGGGTTGACGCCCAACTCATAATAGACGCCGTCGCCATCGACGAAGATTTCGGCGTCGCTATCGCGGTGGTAGACGTGATCGTGATGTTCGACGTGCGTACCCCAGATTTCGTGATCCTCGTACTTGAACCCGGCGTAGAGGTAGTCATCGTCCCAGAGCAGGGCGATGCGCGAATCGAGTACCACCGGCGCGCCGGTGTCCATCTTGACAAACGGCGTAGACCACGTGGCGCGCTGCCACACCGGTTCGTCGAGGCGGCCATCCACGACAATCGGCTCATCCACCCGCAGGCAATCATATTCGGCTACCGGCGGCAGCCCGTCCAGTGGCCCCTGAGGTAGATTTAGCGTTCTAGGCATCGGAAACATAGGCACTCCTTGCAAATTATGAATGAAAGAATGAGCGAATCAGCGAGTAAAAGAATCGGCGAACGTGCTAACAACCCAGCCACCCAACTATCTAATCAGCAGCAACAACATAGCGCCGATGTCGAAGTGCCACCATCGCCAGATAGACCGCGCCGCCGAAAATGAGTACGGCGTTGGCGAGGATCATCGTGGGCGTACCGGCGAACTGCGCGAGCGCGCCGCCCATCGTTGAGCCGAGGATCGCACCGATGCTGCCCGCGCTACTGTACAATCCCGAAATGCGCCCGCGCTGCGCTTTGGCGCGGACTTCAGTGGCGTAGGTCATCGACGCGGCGGTGAAGGCAGAGTAGGCGAATGCGCGGATCAATTGTACGACGACGATCCACGGCATGACCGGCGTAACCACATAGCCGAGAAACACAAGCGTCCAGGCGAAAAAGCCCAGGCTGAGCGTCGCCGGTCTTCCGATGCGGTCCGAGAGCGCGCCGGCCAGGATCATCAACGGGAATTCGGAGAACGAGGCCAAGCCCCACAAGCGGCTCATCTGGGCCTGGGTAAAGGCCAGTTCACCGACCATATAGTTAGCCCACACCGCGTAGACCGCACCCGTGACCAGCGACCACAGGAACATCGAAATAAATAGCGGCGGCAATGGGAGCGCCGTTGGTGACGTTGCTGCCACAGGTGGCGCAGCCGGTGTCATGGCGGATGTTGAACGCGCTGGATTCTCTTCCACCAAAAGCGCCAGGAAAACTGCCACAACCAGAAAACCAGCGGATAAACCGAACGGCGCACGGAGTGAGAGGCGGTCGGCCACACTGCCTGAAAAGAAAGCTAGCACGCCAAATCCCAACGAACCCAGGCCGCGATAGATGCCCATCCGCCGCCCACGGGCCCCTCTACTTTCTTCCAGGATATCGCCCATTAGAGCCAGGCTGACGACAGCATAGGCTGCCTGGGATGCTGCATTCAGGATATTGAGCGGGAACAGATAAACGTACGTGGGGGCGACCGCCATCAAACCGGCGCTGAGTGCCAAGGAGGCCAACCCTCCCACGAGGAACATCTTGCGCTTGCCCCGACGGTCCGACATACGGCCCCAGACGTAACTAAACACGATGGTCGTCAGCGAGGTAACCGCACCCAAAACGCCGATCGTCAGGTAATTCGCGCCCAGGCTCTCGACGTATAGTGAATTAATCGGCCCAACGATTCCCCTGGACATAAACAAAATCACGCCGATAGCCGTCATCAAGATCAGGTTTTTCATCGTTGTACTTAGCTACGCAGGTGGGACGCACTTCACCGGTGTTTAATAGAGACCAATTCTGTAGTACACTCTGTTATCTTGCGCGAAAGTGCGTCCCACCTGGGCGTTACACAAGATTACAAAAGGCAGGTGACGCTGCCTGTTACGGAACGTCACCTGCCGATGTTAGAGAGCGTAACGGACTACGTCCGCACGCAGCGAGTTACCCGCACGTAGCGGGTGCCGCACGCTTACTGGTTGCAGGGATACAGCGTGCCGTCCATGATCATCATAACGGTGAAGGAGTCGGCGTAGGGGCTGTTCTTGTAGATAGGATCGTCGTCGGGCAGCCAGCCGCAGGTATGCAGACCATCCATCGCCGGGTTGTTGCCGTAGCGCTCCCACAGCGGGACGATGGGCAGCAACTCGTTGAAGGCCTGCGCGGTCGTGGCAACCATAGACTTCTGCGCCTCGGTATCGAGCCCCTTGGTCTGATCCTCGATCAGGGGTTCGAGGTCCAGATCGCCGCAGCAGTCAGTTGTCACATTCAGATCATAGCTCATGCCGGGGCCTTCCGCTGCCTCGATGTTGTGCGTGAAGAAATCGGCAACGAAGGAGAAGTGCGGATGCGGGTTACCGGAACCCCAACCACGGATCGCGAGTTCAAAATTACCCTGGTTAATGTCAATCGGATGCTGCTGGAAATTGACACCCCGGAACGTGGTCTTGATGCCAAAGTCGGTCAATTGCCCTGCCAGGTTCTCGGCAGCGGCGGACCAGTCGGCATACTCAGCGGGTGCAGTCAGTTCATATTCCATGACGTCGCCCTGGTCGGTGACCCAGACGCCATCGGCATTCTTGGAGAAGCCCAGGTCTTCCAGCATCTGCGTGGCCATATCGCGATTGAATTCGTACATATTCAGCTTGCTGGTATCGACCCACAGGGGAACCATATTGTCGCTGAAGCCGGCCATGTACTGCACGGCCTTGCCGGAGTCACCCAGGGAGACCACGCCGTTCTCATTGCGATCCACAGCG
>JAFGSL010000387.1 GCA_016934645.1 Anaerolineae bacterium | reverse complement strand
TGGCACGTGACCACGACATCACTGGCCCCACCTGGGAGCGGCGCCTCGGACGGCAGTCCTATGCCGAAAGCCGCAATGCCGTGCAGATGCGGCTGGGATTGAAGCGTTCACCCTGGTTCGGCCTGGCCAACGCCGCGCTCCTCGGCGACATCCTCACCCTCCTCGCCACCGTCGCCCGCTTCGTCCGCGAGGCCTCCCGCGCCGCCCCGCGCATGACCTGATCGCAGTCCTCAGCGTGGGATTGCGCGCAGCTGGTTCGTTGGCTGCGCTATTGCCGCCTGCCGCGCGCTTGATTTCCAGTCCGGCCTGCCCCTTGGACAGGTCTATTTACCCCAAAAACTGACCGCGACTCCGCCGCAAAACCGTTGTGGATCGCGCTGACCTCTCCCGCCCCCAGCCTTACTGTGGCTCAACCCCCGCTTTACTGCGCCCTCGACTCCCTTTCGACCCTTCCCAACTGCCTCAAACTCCCTCAACCCACACTTTCCTCCCACTTTGACTATCTTCCCTCGGAGATGACCAACTCTTTACTGTGGAATCCCATGTTCCTTTTGTTCCTTGTCCTGATTCCTTTCCGCACTATACTGACACCAACGCAATACACCCGTCCATCTGAAAAGTCACTACTGATCTAAACATAACTTTCTAAACGTCTAGACGCTTTCAGGAGAACCGAAATAGTTTAGTTTCATACGCTCGGATCAGTCAAAGTACGGAAGGTAGCGATAATGCAGCAGGTGCGCGTTAAAAAGATTGTTTTGTTTCTTGTGTTAACCTTCGGCCTGACGTGGGGCTTTGAATGGCTGGTTTCGCTGACTGTCGGGCAGGCTGCCTATCTGAAGATGCAATTGAGCCCTATGGGAATGTTCTTCCCGGCATTTTCGGCACTGCT
This sequence comes from Anaerolineae bacterium, assembly GCA_016934645.1. Next base: position 5,159 of record JAFGSL010000387.1, on the reverse strand, counting down.
CTTGCAGATGTTCATTTTCAAGGATAGTCCGCTCTATTTCCGGACCTACAAAGAAGCCCCCCATTGGATCTTCTACGGCTTCTTCTTGCTCACATTCCTCAATGGCGTCGTGACAGTGCTCGCCCTTACGACACAAATCCGCATGTTGATTCTTCAGAGCATCGGGGGGATCCTCGTTATGCTGTGGACGTTGGAAATCTTCTACGTCTACGGGAAATGCGGTGCGGCGAGTTTCGAACGTGTTGGATTGTCATTGGGAGATAAGGGAATGAGCGTGCGCTTCATCGCCGGAGTTGTCGTATTCCTGCTCAGTCAGGCTGCACTCAACGGGCTTTTGGGGCTAGGCAAATTTCCGGGCATCCAGGACAACGTGGGCGGCGTGCGGGTCACGGGTGGCCTGTATCCCTTTGCCCTGTTTGTCTTCTTCTTCATTTCGGCTATCGGTACACCCTTGAGTAGCCTGGCTGCCGTGTTTGGGGAAGAATACGGCTGGCGTGGTTTTCTCCACAACGAGCTGGTGAAATTGGGACCGCGTCCGGGGGTTTTCCTGGTAAGCTTGATTTGGGGAATCTGGCATTTCCCGATCATTCTCAGTGGGGTTCATACTTACCCTCCCACAGCGACTGGGGTGGTTATGGGGGTAGTTTTCTTCGTGTTGGTGGGATTTATCTTCAGCTATGCCGTGATGAAGACAAAGAGCCTGTGGGTCGTTTCTTTCATGCACGGCGTGCTGAACAGCATCTATGCTTTTGTGTTGAATTACCTGATGTACCCTTCTGACAAAGTATTCTCTTTTGGCCTGGGCCTATATGGGCTGATGTGCCTGGCAGTGATCGTACTGGTCATTCTACGAGATCCCATTTGGCGCGATCAAGCTAATCAAGCTGAGTGACCTAGCACGCGATAGATACCATCACTTATCGTGGGCAGTATCCAAAACCGCTTGCGTGGGCAGAATGCGAACGTCGTCGCGCTGCAACAGGCGTTCTAATAGATCTTCCAGGTACGTACTGCGCAATGGCCCCCAGCCTTCGCCGTCCAGGCCGTGCGCCGTGTAGAGCAGCCATCCTTCTGGTTGAGCGAACAACGCCTCCAAACACTGATCCGTCATCGCTTCAGCGTCCTCCGAAGCCGGGGATGTCAGACGGGTGGTGTTAGGTGTGGGCAGCGGCATAATCGTCTCCCCTCCAACCCGGAAGGCGCGCACGATCTGCGGCAGCCAGACGTCCAGTTCCGGTGTGGAAACGTTGTACGGGAAATTGAACACCGTCCGGTGTGCGTCAAAGTCATCCAATGAGTGCTGGATTACCTCCAGGCATCGCAGGATGTTCTCTTGTGCTTGAGCCAAAGGCATCTCAGTCAGGTTGCTGTGATCGTAGCCGTGCGGCTGGATAATGTGCCCACGGCTCTGCAATTCTTTCCACAGTCCGAAGTCTCCGAAAGTCTGAGGATCGTATTCGTGAAAGGTCACCACCACGTTGAATTCGGCGCGCAAGCCATAGCGCTCGTAGATTTCCGCGATTTTGCCAACCGAGCGGACAAAGCCATCATCCCAACTGAGCGTGACGTAATACATAGTTATCAGCCGTTCCAGACGAAGTTGTTTTCCGCATCGCGTAAGCGGGGCGCGTCCACATCTCTTGGCGAAAGCAGCGGCTCGGCGACCGGCCATGTGACGCCGATGTCGGGGTCGTTCCACATGATGCCGCGTTCGTGGGTCTGGGAATACTCGGCAGTAACCTGGTAGAGCAAATCCACCATGTCGCTGACGACGCAGAACCCGTGCGCGAAGCCCGGCGGCACGTAGAGCAGGCGGTGATTCGTCGCCGAGAGCGTCGCGCTGACCCATTGGCCATACGTCGGCGAACCGCGCCGGATGTCCGCAGCCACGTCGAAGATTTCACCCGCCATCACACTCAAGAGCTTGCCCTGCGCCATCGGATGGAGTTGGTAGTGCAGCCCTCGCAGCACGCCGTGTGCCGAGTGTGAATGATTGTACTGCACAAATACATCGGGAATCCCCGCGTCGGCAAAGGCCGACTGTTTGTAAGTTTCCAGGAAATAGCCACGATCATCGCCGAACACACGCGGCTCAATGAGAATCACGTCAGGAATCGCCAATGGTGTAAATGTAAAGGGCATCGTCATCCCTCCCCTAGAGTTTAAACCACGAATCTACACCAACCTTCACGAATTGGGAAACATCAGATTAGTGTAAATTCGGCGGATGCAGACATTCGTGAAGATTCGTGGTGAAATTCTTGTTTGCTAACCCTCATCTGTGCCGTAGCCACGCAGTTTTGCCGCAAGCGGGTACAGCGGATGCAGCGATTGTTCCCACAAGCCCACGCAGCGAATGACCTGGCCTCCAAAGCCGCGCTTGAAGCGATAGACACCCCACAGTCCATCGTTGCGCTCGGTGAACTGCGCTTCGAGCGTCTCCTCGTCGAAGTCGGGAATACCCCAAAGATCGTAGCTTGTGCAGCCGCGCGCCTTCGCCCAGCGGATCGCTGCCCATTGAAGCGCGTAAGGCGGCATCTTCTCGCGGTGCCGGTCTGACGATGCGCCGTAGAAATACCAAGCCTTGCTCCCCAGCGCAAAGACGACCAGCGCAGCGACAAGTTCGCTTTCGACCTCCGCCAGTAACAAAGCAGCCTGTCCCGATGGCGTGTTATGGGATGGCAGGAACAGTTCGAACACCCGCTGGTAATATGCCTCGCTGTGGATGCCGAATTCGTCGCGACTACCGGTCTCCGTCATCAGCGCGTAGAAGTCCGCCGCGTCGTCCACAATTCCCTCACGGACGGTCACACCCTTACGTTTGGCCAGGCGGATGTTGTAGCGCGTCTTCGAGTGCATCTGTGCCAATATGACGTCCTCCGCAGGCGCAATATCTACGACGATCGTGCGCGAGGGCTGAATGTTGCGCGCGACCGGCTGCAGACCATACGCGCGTAAATGTTCCCGCGCTTCCGGTGTATCGAACATTTCCGGTTCTAACCAGAGCGCCCAGGCCCGGTGACGGCGCGCGGCAGCGCGCAGCGTCTCGAAGGTGGCGGCGACCGCCTGTGCGTCATTCCAGTCGACCAGCGGCCCACGGGGAACGTAGGCAATCGTCCCGAGCTTGAGCGGCAGCGACCGGTAGAGCACAAGCGCACCACTGCTGGCGTCGGGATTCGGCGCGACAATCTCCCAATCCCAACCAAAGGTGGCCTTGAGCTCCGCCCACTGGCTCGTCTGCAAGATCGTACCGGCCGGATGCGTGGCGACAAATGTGTCCCAGACTTTCTGTTCGATCACGCCTTCTCTCCGACCACGAGCAGGCCACCGCCGAAACCGCCTTCGAGAACGTCCTGCGTGTACGCGCGCCGCCAACGTTGCCCCAACGTCCGCACGATCCAACGGCGGACGAGTTTCTGGTAGCCGAGTTTACGCAGGCGCGGCGATGCCAGCCAGCGATAGTATGGCTTGCCATCAAATAGCGCGTCATTTGGATGGATACCGTAGGTCGCGTTGGCGCGATCCCACAAAGCCTCCACCTCGGAAGGGATATAGTACCGGGTATAGAGCAGGTGCATCCCGGCCAGCTCAAGCCTCCTTGCCCACTGTGTGGGTGTGAGGTAGCGGTGATGTTCCAGGCGTTGGTCCACAGCGACGGCGTAAGCCTCCGCCCCTGTGCGGTCTCCTTTGGCATCCCGCTCGCGGTAACCCGCCAGCAAACGGCGGAATACATCACTCGGCACGGTAGCGAGGAAGCGCCCTCCCGGTCGCAACACACGCGTGACTTCACGCAACACCGGATCGAGTTGGGGGATGTGTTCCAGCACAGAATTGCTGAAGACGGCGTCGAAGCTCGCGTCGGGATAGGGCATCGCGTCGCCGCGGGCCTGTTGGACGAAACGGTAAGCACCCGACGCCGGCGCTTTGCACACCTGGCTCGACCACGGATCGAAGCCAGCTTCGACCGGCGCTTCTCCCGCGAAGAGTACCTGTGCGATAAGGCCGTCGCCGCATCCCAGGTCGAGCAGGGGACGGGGGAACGTCTCCGCCGCCAGCACACGCAGTTCAATCGCTCGCCACAGCGCCACTGGTGGTGCAAACCAATACTGATTGAGGGCCAATGTTAGATAATCACGATTCGGATCGGGCATAAGTGGTCTACCTCCACACCCACCTTTTGTAACACGAACGGCAGATTTTACAAATGTGGAGCGTGATGCGTGATTGTTCCATTCGCTGATTCGCTTTTTTGCTCGTTCATCATTTCCAATTCCCTCTCATTCGTGGTACACTCCCGCTATGCGAATTGGGATAGATTTGAGACTGCACGCTTATGCGCCGGGTGGGATTTCGCGGTATGCGCGGCACCTGGCGCAGGCGTTAATGCCACAGTTGGCGCGCGAAGGCTTGCAAGCGGAAAAGCTGACGCTGGTCCAGCACCGGCGCGAGTCCGATCCTGTGGATGTGCCGGGGGCGCACATCTATCGTGCGTGGACGCCGCCCCATCACTGCCTGGAGCGTTGGGCACTCGGGGCAGAGCTTCTCCCGCTGAAACTTGATCTGTTCCACAGTACCGACTTTATCCCACCGGCCTGGGGCGTGCGGCACATGGTCATCACCGTGCATGACCTCAACTTTCTCTACTACCCACAATATCTCACCACCGACGCGCGCCGCTTCTATAACGACCAGATCGCGCGGGCCGTCGCACGTGCGGATGCAATCCTGGCCGATTCGCGCGCTACCCGGCGCGATCTGGAACGCCTGCTGCACGTCGACCCGGCACGGGTCACGGTGACGCATCTCGCCGCCGACGCGCACTTCCGTTCCCTGCCTCCGGAGGAAGTCGCGCCTGTGCTGGCGCGTTACGGGTTGGAGCCGGGCTATCTGCTCTTTGTGGGAACATGGGAACCGCGCAAGAACCTGCCGGGGCTACTAGAGGCGCTAGCACAGCTCCACGCGCGCGGGGAAAAACGCGTCCTGGTGATCGCGGGGCGGCCCGGCTGGCTCTACGACGAAATCTTTGCGCGCGTAAAAGCCCTGCACCTGGAGCCGTGGGTACGGTTCATTGAACAGGTTCCGGGCACTGATCTGGTAAGTCTCTACAATGGCGCGCTGCTGCTGGCGATGCCGTCGTTCTACGAGGGGTTTGGACTGCC
>JAFGSL010000386.1 GCA_016934645.1 Anaerolineae bacterium | reverse complement strand
GTGATGTATGACTTCGACTTACGTATCACGCATCACGTTTCTCGTTTCATGGTATAATGACCGGAGTCAACTATGACCAGGGTCAATAATGACAGACAAACCAAACCAAACTGCATCCCGGTGGGAACAGCGCAAGGAGCGCACGCATCGCCGTCTGTTGGAAGAGGCCGAACGCCTTTTTCGCAACCAAGGCTTCGATGCTGTCACAGTTGAGGAGATCGCCATTGCTGCTGATGTCGCCAAGGGAACGTTTTTCAACTACTTTGAAAGCAAGGAGAACCTGCTTGGTCAACTCCTGTACAACCGCATTCAATCGTTGCTCGCATCTCCGCCCGCGCCGGAGGCCCGCGCCGACGAGCGCATCCAACTACTTTTCCAAACGCTCTGGGAAGAATTAACGCCGTATCGTCATCTGGCTCGACGGATGTTCGCGCATGTGATGGCGCATCCCAAGCCGGAATACCTCCGCCCTAATCAACCCACGGCAGCCCTGACGCTGGCGGAATTGATCCGCGAAGGACAGGCCCAAGGTGTTTTTCGCTCAGACATCAATGCCGAACTTGCCGGGGCTTTGATGATCACGTATTTCTTCCGCCTGTGCGTTATGGAAATGATCACCACGGAAACAAACACGGACGCAACTGCGGATTGCAGGTGCAACTCGATCGATGAAGTTCTGGATCTGCTCTATAGAGGGATGTTGATACCGGCGGAGTGAACAGTTTGAGTCATATCACCAGAAATGTCTGGGCACGCAACAAAGGATAGATGACAAAATGGACGGGGGCTCTGATGAGGCCTCATCAGAGCCCCCCGTCTACTGTTTTCTGTCTACCGTCTACACTTAATAACCCCGCATCACCAACGGCAGATAGACATTGTACAACCGCTCCACAATGCGCACACTCACCGGCAGCACAAACGGACTCTGCGGGACTTGCTCCGTCGACGCGGTGACGGTGACTGTGCCGGTGTGCAATCCTACTGGCAGCCCACCTGGATCGACGTAGACCCGGAACGCGCCAGGGATAAAGGTGGTGCCCGTCTCCACAGAACTGGTAGGCACAACGATCATGGGAAACGCCGTGCTTGCCTTGGTGACCGTCCAGTCAAACTCAAAATCACCAGTGTTCTCCACCACCACAGTCGCCGAGACCGGGCGCGTATCGGTTACCGCCATCGTCCAGCTCAAGTTGGCGGGATACACATCCATTCCCCATATTCCCCATATCTCTAGGTTCATGGGAATCGTGATGACCTGGGGAGTGACCGTGGTGTACACAGCAGTGACGGTAATTACATCGGTATAGGTTCCGATGTCCAGATCACGCGTGTCCACCGTGACCTGGAACGATTCGCCCGCACTCCCAAGCGTAGGCGTGATGACGAACGGCAATCCTGGCTGAGATGCGCTGGCGACTGTTTCCGTTACTGCGCTCCAAGGAAAGGCCCAGTTATTGCTCAATACCGTCACTGTCTCGGTGATGATGCCGCGCTCACGCAAACGCACTGACCAATCCAATGCCTCCGGTGTAACAGTCATCGTTGACACAGCAAACCGCTTGTCCATCTCCTGCAAGGCGGTATAGGCCAGGCGCGATGAGCCATCGGGCTTGAGGACGGAGAACCAGTTCAGCGGATCGCAGGTGGGATGATACCAGCCCGTCACGCTGAAGTCCAGGTTGGAGACGATCATCACGGCCATCCAGGGCCAGTTAGCGTCGGCGTAGGCAAACGCACGTCGCAAGTAATCAGCCTGATTCTGCGACGAGACCTTCTGCCAATCGAAGCCGATGTTCTGCCAATAGCTCGCACAATCCACACCCTCTTCAGCAGAATCCAGCAGCCAGCCAAACTCCGTACCCCACACGACCTTGTCACCGTCACCGTGGGCGACCATTACGGCATAGATGTCCTCAGCACGGCGGAAGTTGACGATGCCTGACCCCCAGTCCTTATTTTCTGGAGCGCCACCAAAGCCGTAATTATGGATGCTGATCGCGTCGAAGTGGCCTGATAAGCCACTGTCGTACATTGCCCCAAGGAAGAGCACGTCATCCATCGCGTGGCTGCCATCCCCTCCTGTAGGTGCAAGGCCGCCCGCGATGACGGGAATGGTAGGATCGCCGGCCTTTGCCCCCAGATAAGCGTGCTGCACCATCTCCGTGTAGCGAACTGGATCGACCGGTTCATAGTTCCACTGAAAATCGAGGTTCGGCTCGTTCCAGATTTCCAACGCCACGCGATAGGATGTGGCGCAGGTGGCGCGTTTCTGGGCGATGTGCGCTGCAAGCGCCTGAAAGAACGCCTGCCAGGCAGCCATCTCATTATCCTGGATCGGCGTCCAGTCGTTGGGATCACGTTCGACACACAGAAGCAAGTGCAGGCCGTTGGTACAAGCCTCATCCAACCGCCAATCCACAGTGCTCCAGTCATAGCTGCCATTGTGGTCAGGATCAACACTATTCCAATGGGTGAAGTATTTGTACCAATCGAAGCCTGCCGCCTGCACCTGCGCTACTCCGGTCGGTGGGTAGGCTAGCATCATCCCATAACCAATGTGCGGTGGAGGTAGCTCTGCACCGGCGTCTGCCGGCAGCGCCGGAACGCCCAGCAGCAGCACCGCGATCATCATCATTCGCCAACGCTTCTTCCCCATACCTCACCCCCTTCGGTTGTAGCGCGGGTGTCTCGCCCGCGAGTAGGACGCGGGCGAGACACCCGCGCTACGTTTTTAGCCACCCGGCCGCGGGATTAGAATTGCCGATTGGAAATGACTGTTGTGTGTCGCAAGGATCACCTCGGCTTCCTCCGGTGTACAGCCCAGAAGCAGCTTGACCTCTGTATCGCGCTTCACCATATCCACGTTACAGACCACAGCCGTCACACGCGCCTCCGGCAGGCTACCCACCCACACGTCTACGCCTCCACCGTCAATGGCATGCGTGCCCTCGAGATAACCATAATCCAGTGAGTAGATGAACTCCGGATAACGCGGATGCGGCGTTCCCTTAGGCCGATCAATCACCACTCGGCTACCCGCAACCAAATCATCCAACCGTTCCCAGAACCCATAAGCCATAAGCCCCTCCCGAGTTCCTGGTGTATCATACGGGCATTATACTTTTGTATAGGATAAAATCCAATTCTGAGGATCACAATATGGTTTCTGCTCACTCAGTTCGTATGAAAGTCGTCTGGCAATAAGCCCAATCTATGGTAAAGTTGAGTACTGACCCGAACGTATTTCGCTAAACTTTCTACGCTCATAGAGCAGCGGAATCGCTTTATTATTTCATGTTCAGGTCAGTAGGTTGGCCAACCCATGTTGGCTTTTAATACTCGGGGAAGCTTCGTGACACGTTGCGGACTCGAAACAATTTATGGAGGTTCACAAGTGATGGAGATTGATTCGGGTGGTGGCGAGGAGGTGGGGAGTCATCTTGTTGTTGACAATACGAAGGCACAGGGCGCCCTGAGCCATCTAAAACAGCAATTACATCGGTTTTTCAGACCAGTTCGTGAATGGTTTCAGCTTTGGCGCGAGTATTCCGAGCTTTCTGGCGCTGGCAGCATTGCGCGTCGGGCTTTCGCCAACAACTCCTTCGATGGCGTGTTGACGATGGTAGGCGTGGTGATGGGAAGTTTCGTCGTCGGAGTTCAGGACCACGCGGTTGTCCTGATCACCGGTTTATCGACAGCAATGGCTATCGGTATCTCCGGTGGATGGGGCGCCTATTTAGCAGAATCGGCTGAGCGTCGACACGAAATGGCCGAACTCGAAAAAAACACGCTGACCGATCTGCACGATACCAAGATCGGCAAAGCTTCGCGCTCGGCGGTGGTGATTGTCGCTGCTGTAGATGGATTGTCACCATTTCTGGCAGCGTTCGTGGTCGTCATTCCCTTCTTCCTAGCTTCCCTCCTGCCCTCAATCGAATATGCCTACTATGCATCGCTCGGCATGGCATTGTTAGCACTCTTCGGACTGGGTATCTACCTGGCCAGCGTCTCTAAAGAGAATAAATTCGTCTACGGCGTCAAGACTGCAATCGCTGGCGTGGCCTGCATGGGGCTCACATTGCTCATGGAACGGCTATCAGGTTAGTCACACAGATTTCGTGTTAGTCCTTCCAGAAAACAACGGAACCACCGATATTTCCCTCTTTAGCTATGGGTATGAATATGAATGAACTGACCGGTATCGAGCGTATTAGCAACATTCTGCAACGTAAACCTGTAGACCGGATTGGCTTGTTTGAACACTTCTGGTCGGACACACAGCGGGTATGGACAGAACAAGGGCACATCCAGCCGGACGAAAATCTGGCGGACCATTTCAGCTTTGACATGGAGACCTGCTGGGCCTTCAACGTCGTCGCTGACCTGGATTTCGAGCCGGAGATTCTTGAGGAGACCGAGGAAACAGTGCTGACGAAAGACGGCAACGGTGCAATTCTGCGCCGTCACAAACTCCACGACGCCACGCCGGAGCACGTCGAGTTCACAATCAAGGATCGCGCCGGGTGGGAAGCGCACATCAAGCCCAAGCTCAAGCCGGAACGGCGGCGTGTCAACTTCGAGGCGTACCGCGAGGGCAAGGAACGCGCGCGGCAGGCCGGGCGATTCTTTATGTGGAGCGGCGTCAATGTCTTCGAGATCATGAAGGATATCGTCGGGCACGAATATATGTTGATGGGCATGGCGCTCGATCCTGATTGGGTGCTGGATATGGCGATGACCTACGCGCAGCTCACCGTGGACCTGCAGGAAATCCTCTTCGCCGAGGAAGGCTGGCCCGACGGCATCTGGTATTACGAGGACATGGGCTTCAAACAGCACCCGTTCATGTCGCCGCGCATGTACCGGCAAATTGTGCAGCCGGCCCACACGCTGAGTGTGGGCTACGCCAAAGCGCATGGCAAACCAGTGGTGATGCATTCCTGCGGTTACGTCGAGCCGCTGGTACCCGGGATGATCGAGGCGGGCATCGACTGCCTGCAAGTCATCGAGGTTAAGGCGGGGATGGACCTGCTCAAGCTCTACAAGAACTTCGGCGACCGCATTGCCTTCATGGGCGGCATCGATGTGCGCACACTCTATACCAACGACCATGCCATCATCGACGCCGAGTTAGAGGCGAAAATCCCCACCGTGATGCAGAACTACGGCTACGTCTTGCACAGCGATCACTCGATCCCCAACACGGTATATTACGACACGTATCGCTATTTCATCGACAAGGGACTCACCTTGGGCACATATTAGGGCCTAGCCACGCAAATTCTTGCCCGTTGGGCAAGAAGCGGGCGTCGAAAGCCCTTTTGGTTCCGGTTTATCCAGGTTAGGAGCACACCAGTGAACTCTGGTCGGCAGAAGCGAATCGCCTCGGCCCTGCTGGTGGGACTGTTCATCGTCTATGCCGCCGTAGGTATAACGTTCAGTGTCATTATGCCACTCGGCGAAGCACCTGATGAACCGGCGCACTTCTTCTACGTGCAGTATATTGCCCAGAACCAGGCGCTGCCGGTGATGCAGCCTCGCTATGAGGATAATGCAACCGTCGAGGCCTTCCAGGCACCGGCTTATTATGTCGCAGCGGCGCTTCTTACCCATTATGCTCTGCAAGGTGAGCCTATACGACTTTACCGAAATCCGGCCTACGAATTTGGAAAACCGGCGCCCCACTTCTTGACATTGCCGGAACACGAATTTCTCTGGCACGGTGCGGCCCTGGCGTGGCATTTGGTGCGCTTCTTCTCCCTTGCTCTCGGCGCAGTGAGTCTGTGGGCAACGCATCGATCTGCCTGGCTGCTTTTCAATAGTCGCTGGCTGGCACTGGCGACTACTGCATTTGTGGCGCTCAATCCACAGTTCATTTATCTGCACAGCATGGTCACCAACGATGCGCTGGCAACGACCGTGGGCAGTTTGTTGGTGCTGACCGCACTGTATCTCCTTAAGGAAGCCAGATTAAAGTATTTCTTGGCTGCCGCGTTGTTGACCACCCTCGGTATTTTGACCAAGCCGAGCGCGCTTACACTCTATCCCTGCGTCGCACTTGCCCTATGGATTGCTTGGTGGCGATTGCCGCGCGGATACCAGCGCTGGACGGCCATAGCGATGTGTATCATCATCCCGCTCGCAGGCAATGGATGGTGGATTCTGCGCAATCTGCATCTGTACGGCGATATCGTGGGATTGACTGTCGCCAAACAGAGCCTTGCGCAGAATTATTATCCTATTCCGCTCACCCTCCAACAACTCATCGCCGCACTGCCACAGATGTTTTGGCAGACATTCCAAAGCAGTTGGGGTCATTTCGGATGGTTGTCCTTTCCCCTTTCGTCTCTTGTTTTTTACGTCATTGTTGGACTCCATCTACCTGCAGTTGTGGGGTTGCTGATGAAGTGCAAAGCTGCGTCGTCCAAACGCCAGCAATCTTGGGCATTGGTTGCCGGCTGGATAGGATTGATGTTCGGCTTTCTCTACTACAACCGCGTGACGAACAGCTCCGGTTGGCAGGGGCGCTTCCTTTTCCCCGGCATATCTATCACGTCGATAGGCTTTGTAGCAGGATGGCGGTATTGGGTCAAGCAAAACGAGCAGCTACTTGCGGCCTTGGTAGCAGGGGCAGGTAGTGCTTTGACATTGTATGCCGTCGTGGGGATCGTGTTGCCGGCCTACCTGCCGCCTCGTTTTCTGTCCACTGAAATAACAGCACCTGGCTCATGCGCGGCTACGTTCCCGGGAGGATTGGAACTTGTGGGGTGTGAACTAAAGCCGGAAAGAGCGCGCCCTGGGTCAAGCATGTCTTTGACGTTGTATTGGAAGACACAACAGCCACAGGACACTCCCCATCTTTTTATTGTGGATAGTTACACGCCGTATGGCGACCCTATAATATTTATGACCGAATCCCGCCTCGCGCTCCGCTTTCCGACTGTGCTTTGGCCTATCAACAACATTGTGGCGGATCACTACACGCTGCATATTGCAAAGGGACAACGGCAAGTGGCGGCGGAACTCGGTCTGCAAGTCCTCGTCAGAGACAAAACTATGGATGACAAATGGCAACCAGTGGCAGGGCGAATTGGGATCGGACGGGTAATTGTCAACAGCAACGCGACACCTAACATATTCCGGCGTGTCCAGGCGCGCTTTGGCGAGGATATAATCGCTTTGACAGACAACACTATTTCCCCGACGACGATCCATGCCGGAGAAACACTCACCGTGACCTTGCGTTGGCGCGCTCTGGAGCAGTCTCTAGCCGATTACCAGGTCTTTGTTCATTTGCTGGACGGCACAGGACAGCTCATCGCGCAGCATGACGGCCCGCCTCGACTTGGGCTTTACCCGACTTCGGCGTGGGCGGTAGGCGAAAACGTAGTGGACGTCCATCCCATTCAGCTTCCCGATACCTATCAAGGTACTGTGCAACCATGTGTAGGCTTGTATGCGCTCGATTCGTTGGAGCGGCTGCCGGTGAGCGGTGTCGTTGAAGGGATCTGCCCCGAGCGCTCAGTTCCATTAGCCCCGACCACCGTGACGTCACGCTAATTTACGCTCAACCTGCTGCCTCAACCACCTATTCAGCCCCGGAATATCCTCGTGCATCCGTCCGGCAGCGACGATAGGCCGCCATCGCTGGTATTCGGCCTCGCCGCCGGGCAACAGGGTGAAATAGCGACGCAGATAGATACGGGTAAACCAACGCAACGCCAATACCTCGATCTGCGCGATTATACTGGTTTTGTTCTCTGCCGCGCGGCTTTCGACACCTTGCAGAATCACTGCAGTGCGCGCTACATCGGCCAGCGGATTGCCAGACGTCGCATCCACCCAATCGATTATCGATGCGTGACCCTGGTGCAGCAGCACGTTCAGTGGATGAAAGTCCCCGTGGCAAAGCCGGTCGCCTTCTGGCATCTGCATCAACGCCTGCACACAGGCTTCTTGCAACGGAACCGGCAGGTCCTTAGCCGCACGGATCTTGCCCATCAGACGAGTGCGTTGGGAGGGGATGCCGGGAACACCAGGAGTTTTGTGTATGGAGACGTGCAGTTCGGCTAACTGACGCGCGAAGCGTGGGAGCATCCATAGCTTGACCGACATAATTTCACCCATAGGCTTGCCGTCGAAACGTTCGTATTCCAGCCCCAGACGCCCGTCAACTTCGACGATTTCGCCTGCACGCGGCACCGCCAATCACGCCGTGTGGACGGCACGAGCAATGCGAGCCTCGTACTGCACGCTATCCTCGGAGACCCAGGTATGGAACAACTTGAGCACCAGACCATCGTGCCACGGATAGATTTCGGCTGTGCGTCCCGTTGCGATGGGTTTATTCAGCATCATAAGCAGCATGTACGACCACCTCACCGATTTGTCAAGTTTACCTTGTTTCAGAGCCAGGTATTTTGATGGTAGTATACGCGATAACACGCAAATACATACTCAAAATATATACAAATCGACGAGTTTTCGAAATTTATGTCAAGAAAGTATTGACAAAACATAAACATATTGTATAATATAGATAATTAGCTGAGTAATATATTTAATACAAAAACTAAATTCACAGTACTATGGAGGTACACAATGAAACGCTTAATGTTGGTCAATGCAGTTCTCGTCTTGTCACTGTTGTTCGTTGTTCCGGCTTTGGCAGAGAGTGGACCACGCGTGAGAGTCATTCACGCCTCGCCGGATGCGCCCGCGGTCGATGTGTGGGCCGATGGGCAAGTCGCTTTTAGCAACGCCCCATTCAAGGGGATCACCGCTTACGCCACCCTGGCCCAGGGAATGCACAACTTCAAGGTCGTTCCAGCCGGTGCTACTGAGCCGGTCGTGATTGAAGCCGATCTCGATCTGCAAAACAACGTCGACTACAGCATCGTTGCCGTCAATACCCTCGATTCGATTGAGCCGTTGGTTCTGGTCGACAACAACGCACTGCCAGCCGCAGGCAAGGCGCACGTGCGCTTCGTCCACGCCTCACCCGATGCACCCGCTGTTGATGTCGCGGTTGCCGATGGTGGCCCAGTGCTCTTCGGTGGTATTGACTTCAAGGGTGTTGGCGATTACCTGCCCGTCGATGCCGGAACCTACGATCTCGAGGTTCGGGTTTCTGGCACCGATACCGTCGCGCTGAGCGTTCCAGGCGTAAAGCTTGAAGATGGCTACGTCTACACGATCTTCGCTATGGGCCTGGCTGGCGGAACCCCAGCATTGATGGCCGTGCCGAGTGTAGATGCGATGCCGATGCCCGCACTCTTGCCAGAAACCGGTGGCATCAACTACACAGCCTACGTTAGTGGCATCCTGGCAGGTCTTGGGCTGCTGATGCTCAGCTTTAGCTATGTTTACAAGCGCTTCGCCCCACAGGTGATCAAGCGCTAGACTCAAAACCCCGTTCGGATTTCACAATTTCAGAGGCGGTGCGCAATGCGCACCGCCTCTGAATGTTTTTGCAGACCTGACAGGTTTGATAAACTTTTCAAGTCTGGAGCAACTCGCCCCAACTCTGAAACGCCCCCGTCACGTGCCGCGAATGTGCGTAGAAACAAAATGTATGCTACAATAAGAATGAGCTTGACTCACCCACCCTAGCACTACACACAACATCACACCACCATCC
>JAFGSL010000385.1 GCA_016934645.1 Anaerolineae bacterium | reverse complement strand
ATTGCTGGCTGGGCGGTTCTTTTCTGGGTTGGGCTTCACTGTTTTACGGGTTGTTTTTCTTCTCCCGAATCATTGCGCATCCCGAACTAGGGGGCAATTTTGAGGCGATTTGCCAGGTGGGACGCACTTGATTGATCTGTAACCGGGCATTTTGGCGTTTTCCCGCCTTGTGCCAAGCGTAAGTGCGTCCCACCTTAAGGTCAAAATGCGCCTCCAGCATCAGGTGATTACTTCACCCGAAACTTCTTGCCATCTACCTTACAGATATTTTGGATGACTTCTTTTCCGCTGAGTGCCGCCATCGGCACGCCCAGCCCTTTTACCCATTGACCGGTCATGTAGAAATTCTCCAGCCTGGGTAATGCGTATTCGGTCTTCGCGACCATGCTGTCGGCGTTCTCTTTCGTCATCATAAAGCTCAGCGCGGCTTGCCAGTTGTTCGTGTAACGCAACGTCGTGAACGGCGTGGCCACGTCGCTGACTTCGATCTGCGCCGCGATGCCGGGCAGGACCAGCTCCAACTGCTCGATCGTTGTGTCCAGTATTCTTTGTTTCTCCGCTTTATATGCCTCGCTTGGGTAGCCGAGGTTTTCCCACCAGGCAAGATCAGACGGATACAGAACCGTGATCGACGTTTTCCCTTGGGGCGCTATGGTCGGGTCGAATGCATAGTGATGGTACCACAACTCCTGCTGCGTCCGTCCGGCAATGACAAACGGGGCCGCTGTTTGCACTTTGACCGCGTGCGGCGTGCCGGACAAGTCTCGGTTCACCCCCAGGGATACCTGGACGAACGGCTGGAAAACGGGTTGTGTGGCGTAACGTTCGCGCAGCGCCGGCGTCGTGTATTTGTCTTCGAGCATGTCAAACAGCGTTGTGTGCCCGTCGGCGGCGGAAATGACGATGCCGGCATTTTTCACCGCCCCGTCGTCCAGTTCGATTCCTATCGCCCGGCCATCCTCTACCACGATGCGCTTTACCTTTTTCTTGTATTCGATTTTCCCGCCCAATGTGAGGAAAACGCGCTCAATCGTTCTCGCCAAAGCGAGGGAACTGCCTTGCGGGTAGCCGGAAGCCTTAATGTGCATCCCCGCCAGAAAGAAAAACACCGCGATGCAGGAGAAATCCGGGTAGACGAAGAGATTAGTGATGGCATAGCGGATCAGCGGATCGTTGAAACGGGCGGCATACTCGGCTATGTTCAAAGCCCCGTATTTCTTCAAGAGCGGAATCCCTCTCAGGATACCTACGCCTTTGGCAATAAGGCGAAAGGGATTCTTGCCGGTTTCCCGTATGAACCAGGCATACCGTTTTATGGCCGTACAGAGCGCCTTGATCTCTTTCGCATCGGCGGGCGATAGAGTGAGCAGTTCCTCTTCCAACCTGTCGGCGTCGGTGTAGAGCGTCAATGTCCGTCCGGATGCGTCCTGGAAGGTGTGGAAAACGTCATGGCAGATGATGTTCATATCGGGCAGGAGGCCCAGCTCTTTCCACAGGCTGTAATACGTGTGCGTGGGTGAGGAACCCACAAGCCCGAGGAAGTGCAGGCATCCTTCGAAGGTAAATCCTTTGCGTTGCCAGGCCGTACACATGCCGCCCGGCAGGTAGTGCATTTCGTAGATGGTCGCGTCGTAACCGTTTTTACGCGCGTAAATCCCCGCGGATAATCCCGCGATGCCCGCTCCAATGATGATGACGTCTCTCACTTCGTTTTCACTTTTGATGATTCTCGGCTCTCGTTCCATAGTCGTCCTCCTTGGCGATTCTTGGATGGTTGAATTTACCCTCAATAGCATACTATAGAACGAGAGCCGATACCTAACCGTGACCTAACAACAAGCCACAAATATTATGCCTCAGTTTTGATCACAAACCCGCACTTCTCCAGTTGCTCCAGCAGTTCCTGCGGATCGTCCATCCACTGGCCCCACTTGCGCGAGATGTGCTCGGTCCACGAGTAATCGTCGTAGGTGAAGGTTTCTTCTCGCTCGCTCTCCAGTTTGATTTTGGCCCTTTGCTTGCGATAGTAGCCCTGCGTCAGATAGCCTTCGTCCATGACGCGCATCGCTTCTTCGACCATGGCATCCGTCAATTCGGGATACCGATCCTCGAACAGCGCAAACGCGAGCGGATAACGGGGCCGGGGTGGAAATTCCTCATCCGGATACCCCATGACCAGTTCCACCAGTGGAAAGACCCGTTTGGGCAGGTGATACTTTTTCTGGATGTGCTCTGCCCGGTAGGGTGTCGTCCCCAGAAAGCAACTGCCCATGCCGAGACTTTCCGCCGCGATGATCATGTTCTCGGCCATCAGCGCCACATCCTGGATCGCCAGGAGCAGCAGCGACAGATCGTTTGCCACCACCGTCCAGCCGCGTTTGGCCATAATCAACTCCATCCGGTGCATATCCACGCAGAGCGTGAACCACAGCGGCGCGCCGAACGGCGCTTTCTTGCGCGTGAGCAGCACGCTGCACAATTGCGCCGCGAACGGCGCTTGCTGCCCCGCGCGCACGACCGTCTCGATCACTTCGTCGGTGGGTTGCTGATCCGTGTATTTGCGGACCGATTTACGGTTGAGCATCGATTCGATAATTGGATTGGTAATCATATCTGATCTCCTTGAGCATAGTTGCACGTTACGGGTTGCAATTGGAAAGTTAAGAAATCTGGGAACTCAACGCCGTCCTACCCTCCGGCGGATGATGTATCCTATCACAACGATGACGACCATAGCGGTAGCAACCGACCAAATCCAGGAGAAAACACCTCGAGGCGCTTCCTGTGGGATGTGCGCCTCGCCCTCCGCGCAGGGGTAACTCTCGATCTGTTGTAGCAGTCCCTCCATCTCACCTCGCGGAGCGTCATAGCCGAATTTGTTTAGCACATTCATGATATGAGCGAGATTTACCTCATGCGAGTACGGGACGAAGTCATCGCTTACATCGCCCGACAATTCCGCGTGGACGTCCAGCATCTGCACCGGTGTGCTGCACGAAAAGTCGAGCTGGCTGAAATCAATGTGCCGGATTTCGGTGTTCCACTTGGTGCGGAAGTAAACGCGGAGATTCTGCGGATCGAAGACGATGCTCCACATCGTATAGGTAGGGCTGCTCACTTGTGTTAGGGTCTCGAACGCATAGGCAACGGCGCGTTCGCTGTCCGTCGGTTCGAAGCCAATCACCCGGTCGGCTGCCGTACCAAAGCGCGTCAGCGAGTTGTTGGACAGATCGTCCTCCTGCCAGGCTCTGACAGCGTCTTCGTAAACGCTATTGGTCAAGGCTGCCGCCGGCAGGTTATCACCGGTGTGATAGACTATCTTCCCCTCAAGGAACTCGAACGCAGCACACACGCCGCTTCCATCGCACACCAGGTAATGATCAACTGTCCGTGGAGGGGCGGCGGCAATCCTCACGTGTGACGCGCTCGCAATCACCTCCTCGACGGTGCTGTAGTTATCCAGTTGATACTGTATCCAAACGGGACCTACCAGCGGGAATCTTTCATCAGGATCGGGAGCCAGGCTCTCGCCAAGGGCCATTGTGCTGATCATCAAACCGGCTTCATTCATCCCCGCCCAGGCAAATTGATATCCTACCAGATCGAACGTGAGACTGCCATACTTGGATGTCCAGCTAGCATATTCCCCTGCTGTGTTCGCCTCCCAGCTGGTTTTGGACACATTCCTCTGATTGACAAACAGGAGGCCTTCGTAGATGGTGTTGTCAAAGTTTGTTCCAAACACACAATGGCCGGCGTTGTCCAGGCAGAACGAAGTACACCCGAGATCGGCAGTCGGGGCGTTAAGGGGCGTATCTCCTGGAATGGGAAGGGCCGACATAGCCGTAGGATGACCGCTGACCAGCACCAACACGAGGACAATGACAGAGGCCCAAGCGAGCTGTCTGGGTTTCATCGATGGGCTCTTTTTGTGCGATGGCGGACAATGAGCAGCCAGACGCCTGTTCCGAGTAGAGTTGCTATTCCCAGCCCTATCGGTAGCCAGGATGGTGTCGTAGCAGTCTTGCTGGCTCCTGACAAAGACAAACCGGAGGCGCCAAGTGACTCAACCGTGACCGGCGTCAATGTGTATTGAGCGGCGCAGTCAGTAGGCAAGGTACCATCCCAGCCGATGTCGTCAAACAAGGCCAGGGTCAAGGATCCCGGGTTATGATTGGCCTCCTGTGTGCCAAGCACCGGAGTCATCAGTGAGTTGGGATCACCGGCGGGGAACTCGTCCTCGTCCCAATGCGCATAGCTGGAACCCGGCTCCCATGTCGCAGGCGCATACAGTTCGACGTTAAGATTAGGGTAGTGATTGCCGGAGTCGCGTGTGACATCCCAACCTCCAAAGTACACACTTTCACTCGTCAGGGCGTTTCCCAGGGATGTGGAAGGATTGGCATAGACGTCTGTGTCAATGAGAAGGTTGTCATTTTTGGTGGTTCCATCACCGGCAAAACAGTCATAGACAAAAGGATAAGGGCTTCCAAGTCCCCAACACGCAACGCCTGCAATCCCATTGCACTCATTCCCATTGGCGGCATTGCCATCATCTACCTTCATCGACCCGATGAAGCCGAAGCCATGCCCCAACTCGTGGATGACGACGCTGACAAAATCGATTTCGCCAACGCCTGGGTTACCGTCGGTGCCAAAGTACCAGGGAACGTTGGTGTTGCCGTTAAACGTGTTTTGGGCATCGCAGCTTCCGGGATTTGCATCGCCCCCCAGGAGTTTGTCGGCCAGAGCGCGTGGAAACCACGCAGTCCATGTAGAGTAAATTGAGAGCGCCCTGTAGCCGCAAGCGCCGCCATAACCCAAAGTATACCCGGTCGGGCTATAGCCCAGGTCTTCCCAGTCGGCGGTGACGCTGATGGGGATTGTCGAGTCAAGCGTAGCAGCCCAGATGCTGACGGCATAAAGATAGGCCGTCCGTTCGTCTCCCGTTGGAAAGTCTGGGCTGAAGCCTACGTTGATGGTCGCTGTTGCAGGAGCTTGGGGCAAACCGCTGTTATCTGGTGGCGGAATGAAGATGTTGGCTTCATAATCGCCCAACGTGACTTTACCCATCGGCGGGATAAAGTCCGCGTCCAAGCCCGTCGCTTGTGTGACGATGGGCGCTTGCGCTACGGAAGACTCGCTGGTAGAGCCAAGCAAAAGCGTGAGTATGAAAAACAGAGCCATCACCCTTGACAAGCGTTTGTGTCGTAATATCTTCATCTGAACCAAATCTCCTTTCCTCATTCACACCGTGAGTAGATCCCATACATCATTTTCTCTCTAGTGTTGCCTCTATAATTCAATGATATTGAGTTCGCTCTTAAAAGTCAATCTTTCCCCGATTTTTCTCTTGCCATGCATAATTTTGGCTGTAGAATATAGACACCTTCCTGGACCCCGGGAAGCTTCGTAGATCCTACACGCGATTTTCAACGTTGAACCTACAACGTATTACTGTCGGAGGATGGGGATGGCGGATTTCGTGCATTTGCACACACACACAGAATTTTCACTGCTGGATGGGCTAAGCAGCGTGAAGGCCCTGGCGACGTATGCGAAAGAATTGGGTATGTCCGCGCTGGCGATTACCGATCACGGCACGATGTTTGGCGTGGTCGATTTCTACAAGGCCTGCAAAGCCGCCGAGATCAAACCGATCATCGGGGTGGAAGCCTACATCGCGCAGAATTCGCGCCACAGCCGCGACCATAACGAAAAGCCATATCACCTCGTCCTGCTGGCGCAAAACCAGGCGGGTTACCAGAATTTGCTCAAGCTCGTCAGCATCGCGCAACTGGAAGGCTTCTACTACAAGCCCCGCATCGATAAAGAAGTTCTCGTACAACACAGTGCGGGCCTGATCGTGCTCTCGGCGTGCGCGCAGGGTGAAATCCCGCAATTGCTCGTCCAGGGACAGATCGACAAGGCCCGCGAGGCCGTCCGCTGGTACCAGGATCACTTCCCCGACCGCTTCTACTTCGAGCTGCAAAGCCACGACATTCCCGAATTCGATCCCGTCTATCACCAGATGGTCGACCTAGCCCACGAGATGGGTGTCCCGCTGGTTGCCACCAACGACATCCACTACGCCAAACCCGATCAGGCCGACGCGCATGATGTGCTGCTCTGCATCGGTACCGGCAAGACGGTCAACGAATCCAATCGCATGCGGATGACCGATCCTTCGTATTACATGCGCTCGCCGGAAGAGATGGCGCGGCTCTACGCCCATCTGCCCGAAGCGTTGGAAAACACCGTCAAAATCGCCGAGCAGTGCAATGTTGAAATCAAGTTCGCACCGCCGTATCACCTGCCCAAATTCCCGGTGCCGGAAGGGAAGGGCAACTCCGAGACGTTCTTGCGTGACCTTTGCTATGCCGGTCTCGTCTGGCGCTATGGCGATGCGCGCGCGCAGGAGCCGGAGGTGGTGGAGCGCCTGGAATATGAGCTGGGCATTATCCACACCATGGGCTTCGACGATTATTTCCTCATCGTGTGGGACCTGTGTGAGGCGGCGAAAGCGCGCGACATCTGGTGGAATGTGCGTGGTTCCGGCGCAGGCAGCGTGGTTGCCTACACCCTGGGCATCACCAGCGTCGATCCCTTCAAGAACCGCTTGCTGTTCGAGCGGTTCCTCAATCCCGACCGCATCTCCATGCCCGACATCGACCTGGACTATCCCGACGACCGCCGCGAAGAGTTGATCGCCTACACCGCCGAACGCTACGGTGCGGACCGCGTCGCCGCCATCATCACCTTTGGGACGCTTGGCGCGCGTGCCGCCATCCGCGATGTGGGCCGCGCGCTCGACATCCCCCTCGGCGAGGTGGATCGCGCTGCGCGCCTGATCCCCAACGTGCCCGGCAAACCGGTTTCCATCTCGCAAGCACTCGAGGAAGTCTCCGATCTCAAGGAGATGTACGATACCATCCCCTACGTCAAAAAGCTGTTGGACACGGCGATGGAAGTTGAAGGGGTCACGCGGCACGCCAGCACTCACGCGGCGGGCATCCTCATCTCTGACCGCCCGTTGGTGGAATACATGCCGCTGCACCGTCCCACAAAGGGTGAAGGTGAAGGCCCCATTGGCATCGTTTCCCAATGGCCGATGGAAATTGTCGATATGCTAGGGATGCTCAAGGTCGATTTCCTGGGGCTGCGGACGATCACCCACGTGCGCAAGACCTGCGAGTGGATCGAGAAAGAGCAGGGCCGCGTGCTGACGATGACGACCATCCCCTATGAGCGTGTCCCCGACGATCCCGAACAGGACGCCGATGTGATGGAGCTGTACGATTTGCTCACCAGCGGCGAGACGACCGGTGTGTTCCAGGTGGAAGGTTCGGGGATGCGACGGATTCTGCGCGAGATGCGTCCGGACCAGTTCCAACACATCATCGCCGTGCTCGCCCTCTACCGTCCCGGTCCGATGGAAAACATCCCGTCGTACATCCGCCGTATGCACGATGAGGAGGAAGTGCAATTTCACCATCCGGTAATCGCGAATATCCTGGATGACACCTACGGGATCATCGTCTATCAAGAACAGATTATGCAAATCGCGGTGGCCATGGCCGGCTACAAGCCCGGTGAGGCTGATGGCATCCGCAAGGCGGTCGCGAAAAAGATCAAGTATCTGATGGAGAAGCATAAGAAGATGTTCCTCGCGGGAGCGCTCAAAAAGGGCATCCCTGAAGAAGTCTCTGAAAAGGTCTGGGCCGACATTGAATTCTTCGCGCGGTATGGCTTTAACCGCGCGCACGCCACTGACTATGCCGTCATCACTGCGCAGACGGCTTACCTCAAGGCCCACTATCTTCTCGAATTTATGACTGCCCTGATGACGACGGAACGCCACAACATCGAAAAACTCGGCTTTCTTATTGCTGAAGCACGCCGCGCTGGGTTGGACGTGCTGCGCCCGTGCATCAACCGCTCTGAGGTGGAATTCATCATTGAACATGCCCCTGAGGGGCGTGCCATCCGCATCGGTCTGGGAGCGATCAAGAATGTGGGCGACGACGTGATGCGCCTCGTTGTAGAGGCGCGGCATGAAGGCGGTCCCTTCAAGTCGTTGGATGACTTCGCCGACCGCGTGGATTTGCGAAAGCTCAATCGCAAGGCACTCGAATGTCTGATTCAGACCGGGGCGCTGGATGACTTCGGGGAACGGCCTGCGTTACTCACGCTCATTGATGCACTCATCGGCGCAAGCGGACAGGTGCACAGCGCTCGCGATGTGGGCCAGTTCTCGCTCTTCGATGCTATGCCCGGCGTGATGCAAACCATCAAGCCGCCGAACTTCGTCCCGCCGATCCCGGAACGCCGGCTCCTGGAGTGGGAGAAGGAATTGCTTGGGACGTACCTTTCCCGCCATCCCCTGGCGCAACAGGAAAAAGAATTGTTGCAGCAGGATTTGATCAACACTACGGTGGATCGCCTGGCGACAGAAGCCCTGGGCCAGCAGTTGGCGCTGGTGGGGATGATCCAGCGCGTGCGCCGGGTGACGACGAAGAAGGGCGACACGATGGCCTTCGTCACGCTGGAAGGCTCCGGTGGAACGGTGGATGTCATTGTCTTCCCGCGCACCTACGAGCGTTTCAAGGATAAGCTCATTATTGAGAGTGTGGTCGTTGTCAGCGGCAAGCTTGATAACCGCCAGGATCGCGAGGAGCACTCCCTTCTGGCCGACTGGTTCAAGGAGCCGTATGAATTGATACGGCCGCTAACGCTTCCAAGCCCCGCCGACAACGGAGGATACACTAGCTCTGGATATGCCTCCGCAAACTATGCTCCTCCATCCTCTGTTGCTGAGCCACGGGCTGATTATTCTGTGGGTATGTCGGGAGCCTCACCAAGTGCGACCAATGACGCTGCGTCTAATGACGGTGCGTCTAGTGACGGTGCGCCTAATGGCGCTCATCATCATCGGCATAAACCAGGAACGTCTCCGGTTGCGTCCCCGCCCGGTGTGCCGTTCGGTACCTCACCTGCCAACGGTGGCTCCGCTGATAGCGGGACCGCTAACGGCGTCACCGCTAACAGCGTCACCGCTATCAGCGTCAATGGCGAGCATCACTACACGCCGCCTCCACCGGAGGAACCCCCTATGCCGCCTGCAACGGTCTATGTCACCTTGCCGCGTACCGGCGATTCTTCTCGCGACTTTGCACGCCTCGCGCAACTGCACAATTTGCTCAAGGCTGAATCGGGACAGGACAATTTTGTCGTTTACTTCGAAAACGAACGCGGCAAGCGTGTGGAACTCTCTTTCCCCAATGAGCGTACCTGCTTCACCCCGCAACTCAAGGATCAAGTTGCCGGTATCGTTGGCGCGGACAACATTCGCGTGATGATGGTTTGATTGGAGATTGGGGAATTGGAGATTTGTTGATTTGAGATGTTGTCTGCCGGTAATCGTGGCTATTTGGCATTCTTGAGCGATATTGCTGAGGTCTCGGCTGTGTGTGGTACGACGACATACATCTGGGGCGGGTTCACCGTTGATCTCCTCGAAGGCCGTTTCGTCCGCGAGCACCATGACCTGGACGGCTTCACGCTGAACCTGCTCGATGTCCTGCCGGAGATGATGGCGCTGTACGCCGCGCGCGGGTACGCCACGGAGTTTCGTGAAGACATTGACATGCTGACGATCCACAAGGATGGCTTGCACGCCTCGTTCAACCGCCTTGAAGTCCATGGCCCGATCGCGATGTGGCGGCACATCGGCGACGAGGGCACGGTGTACTTCCCGGTCGAGTGGCTGGACGCAGCGCCACGCGATTTCTATGGCGTGCGCGTCTACTCGGCGGGGCTGGAACTCGACTATGCCCTGAAGACCAACATCCGTATGACCCATGCGACCTGGACCTTGCGTGAACAGGATCACGTGGCCATCGCTGCCCTTGAGCGGATGATGGCGCAGCGTAACCTCGACCCGGAGGATTTTCTCCGCCATGTGTGGAGCTTCAATCCTTACTGGGTGAAGCAAGGTTATCCCGAATACGCTATGCCCACCGTAGCGCGCCCGCTGTATCCGCTCTAACTGGATGATGATCACACTGAGTTCTCTGAGGTCGCAGAGAATTGCACCAAAACTGTAGTGGGCAAATGTGCTTTGAATTAGGGAAACCGAAAGTTCTCGCGCAAAGACGCAGAGACGCCAAGAAAATTTAAAAACCCTCTGCGGCTCTGCGGGCGAGATTCGCTTTCAAGATGTTGTTGCCTATTACAGAATTGCACCAGAACAGATCGTCGACGCGCACGACTACGAGACTAGTGACTAACGCAAGGAGGATCTATGACCGACGCTCTTTTATCCAATACATTGCTGCTCCACGTCCGCAAGCTGGCCGAGGAGATTGGACCGCGCCCGGCGGGACATCCCGCGGAGATGCGCGCGCGGCAATACATTCGCCAAGTGCTCAGCGCGCTCGGTTATGGCGAGATCGAAACGCTGCCGTTTCTCACGCCGGATACTTGGGGCTACGCGCTTGGCAATCCGCTGGTGTTGACCCTGGCGAGCAACCTGTTGGGGGCGCGCAGTCGCGTGGGGCGGCTGTTGGGCGGCATGACGGCTCTCGCCAGCGCGTACACGCTTTGGCGTGCCACGTGCGTCGACAAGCAGCCGCTCGCGGCGTTCTCTCCGCGCCGGCAAAGCGCGACATTGATCGTGCGTGTGCTACCCACCGAAAAGTCACATCGTACGGTGGTACTTCTGGCGCACACCGACAGCAACAAACATCGACCGTCTTTCTCGCCGCAGCTTAAGAAGTACCTTCTGGGCCTGACGACGGCGGGAATGGCGTCTATAGCGAGCAACGGCGTGGCGCAAATCATTGAAGGGCTGACTGCAAGTAGGGGTGCGACGAAGTTCCGTAAAGCGAGTCTGTGGGCGGTCGTCACCAGCCTGCTGATCGCGCTGTACGACGAAACTGGACCCTACGTGCCCGGCGCGAGCGACAATGCAAGCGCCGTCGCCTGCGTGCTGGGACTGGCGGCACAATTGAAACAGCAGCCGTTGCGCCATACCGAAGTCTGGCTGGCATTCACCGGCGCGGAAGAGGTAGGTTGCCGGGGCGCGCACGCCTTGCTCGATGCCTACGGAGACCGGTTGCGCGATGCATGGTTCCTCGATCTGGATATGGTTGGGGCCGAGGACGTCGTCTATGTCACGCAACACACGGGGTTTTCGTTGCTCTCGGCGTATCGACCCGATGTGGAATCGTTGTCGTGGGCTGAGTCCACCGCTCATCGATATCCCGAGATCGGCGTGCGGGGCGGGACCATGGTTATCGGCGAGGAAGTCGGCGCGCTGCGTGTGCGTGGCTATCGCGGAGTGTGTTTGTCCAGCATCGGCCCCGATGGCTGGTTGGAGAACTGGCATCAAACCAGCGACAACGTGGAAAACCTCGTTCCGGCAAGCCTGGAAAAGGCCTCTCGCTTCGCCTGGGCGATGATGCAAGATTTAGATATGTAGTTTCCATAACGTGCTGAAAAACTATGGAAAGCGCGGCTACGCTTCAAATGCCCGCAGGAACGCTACTGCATTTTCACCGAGCGTTTCTATCCGGTAGCCGCCCTCCTGGACGATGACCGTAGGAAGTCCGAGCGCCGCAACCCGCCGCCCAATCGCGTGGAAACCCTTCGTGGTGATGCGGAATTTCCCGATGAGATCGCCCTCTGCTGCATCTAACCCCAATGAGACAAGCAAGTAACGTGGCCCGAAATC
The DNA here is from genome assembly GCA_016934645.1 of Anaerolineae bacterium. Next base: position 18,543 of record JAFGSL010000385.1, on the reverse strand, counting down.
CGTGATGGCGTGCAAGGCCTCATCCAACACCGCGAGATAGGCCGCGTCGTCCATGTGCAATGGCAGCGGCCAGTTATGATTTAGCCCCAGGCCCGCCCCTGCGCCGCGTTCATTGGCGCGTCCCCAGAAGAACGGGTAGATCCAATCCGGATCGGCATGGAGCGAGCAGAATAGCGCCGCTGGGTCTTCGTAGAAGATCGCCTGTGTACCGTTGCCGTGGTGGTAGTCGATATCGAGGATGGCAACGAGGCCCTGCGCCTGCAAGCTGCGCGCAGCGATGGCGACATTATTGAGATAGCAGAATCCTCCATATTGATCGGGCGTCGCGTGGTGACCGGGCGGGCGGCAGAGAGCATAAGCGGCGCGGACGCCATTCTCGTCGCGGACGAGATCAGCCGCGGTGAGGGCGCACTGCGCGCTCCAGTAGGCCGCGTCCCAGGTGCTTTTGAGGATAGGATCCTCGTAATCGTAGGTGTAGTAATCGCGCTTGCCGGGGAAATCCTCGGGACAGTGTGTTGCGCGGTCGAGTGTCACGTCATCGCGCCCCGCGATCACAACGCCAACGGCGTCGTGCGGTTCGCCGAAGTAGGCGGCGCTCTGCGCATAGGCTGTCCGCAGGTACGTCACGTAGTCCGCATCGTGGACGGCGAGGATCGGCGCGAGTCCGTGATCGGTCGGAGGCATAATCGGGCCGAGATGCGCGGCCTCCACGGCAGCGAGGATTGCTTCCGGGCGGGCCGGCGTCTCACGGTACTCGATGGGCCGCCCGTTGATGATGAGGTTGTCGGTGGCGTGCCCGTGATGGCGGTCGGTGTAGATGATGTGCATGACTTTCTTCTTATCCTTGCGAAGGTTCAGAAACCTTCGCAAGGGTTTTCAAAGATTGTACCGTTCGCATGCCAGGTCTAAAATCTCGTTGACCAGGGTCTCGTAGGAAACGTTCTCCGCCCGCGATACGATGACCAGGTCGCTCACAAGTGGATTGATGCCCGGCAGCGTGTTGATCTCGACCAGGTATGGCGTGCCATCCGCACCTGTGCGGAAATCCACGCGACTTACATCCAGCCCCCCCAGGGCCTCGAAGGCCGCGATAGCCAGGTCCCCAAGCTGCACTTCTAGCTCCGGTGCGATATCCGCCGGGCAGAGGTAGCCGGGTGCAAGATCATCGTCGAGGGCGTAGGACTTCGCCTGCGTGTTGTAGATGCCTTTCACGGCCCCCTTCTGCGAGTCGATTTCCAGTACGGGGAATACGTGGAATCCCTGCTCGTCATAGAAGGCGGAACGCCGTGGCTGGCTGGGCTTTCGCGCGTTGCCGACAAATCCCACGGTGAATTCGCGGCCCGGCAGGTACATTTCGACCAAAGCCGGTTGCCGGTAATTCGTGATGACCCACTGCACCTGCGCGCGGAGTTCTGCTTCACTGTGGACGATGGACTTGCCGTTGATCCCCATCCCCGATCCTTCGCGCACTGGCTTGATGAAGAGCGGGAAGGTCAGGCGCTGCTCCAGCGGTTGGTCGGCGTGGTTGAAGCGCTGGAACGGCGCGGTCGGCAACCCGTTGTCACGCCAGATTTGCTTGGTCGTGCATTTATCCAGCGAAATGGCGTGCGTGAGCACTTTCGAGCCGGTGTAGGGGATGGACAGCATCTCCAGCACTGCCGGGACGTGGGATTCGCGCGAATCACCGCGCAGTCCCTCGGCGATGTTGAAGCAGATGTCGGGCCGTGTCTCGCGCACGGTGTCGATGAAGGTTTCGTCGGCTTCGAGGAAGCACGGGCTGTGCCCGCGCGCACGCAGCGCGTCCTGGATACCCTGGACGGTTTCGTCGGCGTCATACTCGGCCAGCGCGTCGGGTGGCGCGCCGGCCTCGGCTGTGACACTGTGTTTGCGATTGGCAACGATAGCAACGCGTAATCCCGCCATGTTATCGCTCCACGACCTCGTGTTGGATGACGAAGGGTGAGCGGCAATCCTGCTGCGGGGCTTGCGGGATGCGCGCGTGCGTCTCGCGCCATCCCTGCGGCGCGATCTCGCGGGTTTGCCCGGAGAGCAGTCCGGCGACGCCTTCCTGTCCGGCCTCGTTGCGGTGGCTCTGGCAATAGGGGCACGTTCGTGAATCGTGTCCTTGATAATCCTTCGGTTGCGTGTAGGCGGTGACGAAGCCTTCGTAGTTGCGGACGATGACCTTGCTGTCAGACATGCTCAGCATATAGTTGGGGAGAATCGGCACTTTCCCGCCGCCCTCCGGCGCGTCGATCACATAGGTGGGGATGGCAAAGCCGGACGTGTGCCCGCGCAGCGCTTCCATAATCTCCAGACCCTTCGCCACCGGCGTGCGGAAATGCCCCGCGCCGTGGACGAGGTCGCACTGGTAGAGGTAGTAGGGACGCACGCGGTTCCTCACCAGCTTGTGGTTGAGTGCCATAATGATGTTCGGGCAATCGTTGACACCTGCCAGTAACACGGTCTGGCTGCCGAGAGGGATGCCGGCATTCGCCAAGCGCGCCAGCGCCTGTTCCACTTCCGGCGTGATTTCCTTCGGGTGGTTGAAGTGAATATTCATCCACAGGGGGTGGTATTTCGCCAGCATCTCCGTCAGTTCCGGGGTGACGCGCTGCGGCAGGAAGACGGGCACGCGTGAGCCGATGCGGATGACTTCGACGTGGGGGATGGCGCGTAGGCGAAACAGGATGCGTTCCAGCACGTTCTGTGGCAGCGTCAGCGGATCGCCGCCGGAGAGCAGCACGTCGCGGATTTCGGGCGTGGCGGCGATGTAGTCCAGTTGCTGCTCGTAGGAGGCGGAGTTGAACATCACGTGGCTGTCACCCACCAGACGGCTGCGCGTGCAGAAGCGGCAATAGCTGGCGCACTGGGTTGTCAGCAGCATCAAGACGCGGTCCGGATAGCGATGCACCAATCCGGCAACCGGTGAATGGGCATCCTCACCGAGCGAATCGGCCATCTCTGCATCGAAAGGCACCAGTTCCTGTGCTGTGGGGATCACTTGCCGCCGGATGGGACAGTTGGGATCGTCAGGATCCATCAGGCTGGCGCAATAGGGTGTCACATCGACGTGAAAGTGGCCAGGTGCAGAAAGACCAGCAATCTCATCGGGGGTTAAATGCAGAAAGCGGGAAAAATCCTCTACAGAACTCAGCCGGTGGGCAAGCTGCCAACGCCAATCGTTCCACTTTTCTAGCGAAACGTTTTGCCATACACGATGCCAGCCGCCTTTCCCAGGAGGCTCTTCCAAGTCCATACTAAACAGTTGTTCTTCCATCTCCTTCACTTCCTCTCTTTCAGATTTAGATGTTAGCTGTCAGACTTCAGCTTTAGCATTTATGAAAGTCTTTTGCTATGCCGCGCCATGCTGGCTGAAAGCTGAACGCTGATAGCTGAAAGCTCTACCCAAGCAAACCTTCCAAGGCGACCGAGAGCTTGGGCGCCGGAATCCCCGTCAGCAGCGCCCGGTTCGCGCCGGCAGCCTCTGCCTGACGACAGTGTTGTACCGTCTCGGAGAGGACGACGCAGCGGATTGCCGGACGCCGGGCTTTGAGTTGGGTCAGCACAGTCCACGCTTCCTCGCCGGGTAGGTTCGAATCCACCAGCACCAACGCAGGCGATTTGGCTTCGACCATTTGCAGTGCCGCTGCCGCTGTGTGTGCCTGTTCGACTGCCGCGACTTGTGGCAACGATTGCAGCAAAGTGACGAGACTGTCTCGCAGAGGACCGGGCTTAGCGACAATCAGAACGGGCATCGGTGCTCCCATAGCATATTTCCTTACGTGGCGCATAGCATCTCATGTCGAATTTATCATAATGCAGTCTGCCAGGGACGCATCGGTCATAAGGACGGTTTTGGGGCGCGACAAAAGACGGATTTTTGAGGGGATGGGGTACATCAAATGACGTAGGAAAAAGAAACCAGGGACGCATCAGAAATCTGATTTCTGATGCGTCCCTGGATGATTTGTAGTTATTTCACCTTTTCTATTCGTGCAGCCCAGCCGCCGCCGTTGGAAAGATGAATTTTCAAACGGTCACCGGATGTTACAGCGATGATTTCCTTCTTGTAATCGGTGGCCCCACGATTTGCATTGATGCCATCTTTGAAAACGACGGCCCGGTATTGGCCCTCTTCCAGGAAGGAAAGGTCCAGGGTCAACTCCCTCGCATCCCAATTGGTCATCGCCCCCACATACCAGATGCCATCCTTTTGGCGTGCAACGGCAACGTATTCGCCGACTTTGCCATCCAGCGGGACGGTCTCGTCAAAGATGGTCGGGATGCTGGTGATAAAATCAGTACATTCCTGTTCCCGCATGTACAGCGTCGGGCTGTCGGACAACATTTGGATGGGGACTTCAAAGACGACGTATTGCGCTAACTGGTGACAGCGCGTGCCCTTGCTCATGGGAGCGTGGTTGCGCGCCTTGAAGTCGGCCTGCGTCGCGTTGATCATCGCGCCGGAGGTGTAGTCCATAGGGCCAGCCATGTTGCGGGTGTACGGGATCGTCACCGCGTAGCGTGGTGCATCCATATCGGCCCATTTGAAGTTTTCCAGCCCGTAGACGCCCTCATAGCCCACCACGTTGGGATAGGTGCGCTGGAGACCGGTCGGTTTGAAAATCCCGTGATAATCCACCATTAAGTTATACCTGGCGGCCAGTTTGGCGATTTCGTAGGTCGAGGCCACAGCGATTTGATCATCCCGGTCGATGAAGTCGATTTTCCAGCCTTTGATACCCATCGCGGCGTACTTGGGGAAAACCTCGTGCATCTGTCGCGTGATGGCGTACCATGAAGCCCAGAGAATGACCCCAATGCCTTTTTCTTTGCCGTATGCCACGATTTCCGGCACATCGACGTCGGGATTGAGTTTCGTGAGGTCAGGCCCCTCCGACCATCCCGCGTCGATAATGATATACTTGGCCTTGTTCGCCGCGGCAAAATCGATGTAGTACTTGAAGGTTGGCGTGTTCATCCCCGCTTTGAAGTCCACATGGGTGATGTTGTAATCGTCCCACCAATCCCACGCTACCTGCCCGGGGACGACCCAGGATACGTCGTCGAGCCGCGGCGGCGAAGCCAGCTTTTGAACGATGTCGTTATTCAGCAAATCTTTGTCCGCCTCGCTGATGGCGATGACGCGCCAGGGAAGCGTGCGCGGGCCTTGGATTTTGGCGATGTAATCGGCACGCTTGGTGGGGATGAGGTTGATGCCGGCGAACCCGCCCACCCTTGTCTCCAGTGGATAGGGGGCGTACACGCCTTGAAACCCGATCCCGGTCTGATTGAGGTTCAAATACATGCCGGGGTAGTCTTCCAGATCGACCTCAAGGATGACCACTTTTTTACCGCTTCCTACATCTACCAGCAGTGGCAAAATCGCCAATGAGCCAGGCGTGAATTCCGACAACTTCTGCTCCGTATAGGGTGATTCAAAAGATGCATTGAAAATCTGGCCGTCCCGGTAATCCCACAAATACGGGATAAACGCATCATGGCCGGCGGTGAAATTGAAGTTAGCCTCCTCATTTTCCACAGTGAGTTCATCCGTTTTCTGGACAAAGAACCGGTAGGCGACCGCATCGTCGTAAACTCTGAACTCAACACCGAAGTCACCTTCAAAGTGAAGGGTCAAGGACGTATAACGGTCCTTGACGACAGTCCGGCGGTAGTTGATGGCCTTGAACTCCGTATCAACATCCCCGATTTCGGATGAGCTTACCGTAGCTCTGTACCCCAACACTTCGCCATTTCCGAGGTGCAGTGCCATAGATGATGGTTTGATGATGGGTTGACCTTTGTGCTGAACCGACCAGGTCAATTTATTGCCGGATTCTACCCGTAGAACGATGTTTGCATCTGGTGATTTGATCTCATAGCTCTGGTTCATTTAAAATCCTCCTCTTGGCTTTTAATTCTCTGGCTTGTTGTCGAGGTCGACCAATCCTTCGCGCAGGGCATAGAGCGCGGCCTGGGTGCGATTTGCCAGGTGGAGCTTGCGCAGGATGTTGCTGACGTGGGTACGCGCGGTGCGCTCGCTGATGAAGAGTGTCTTGGCGATCTCTTCGTTCGCCAGGCCGCGCGCGACCAACTTGAGCACATCGGCTTCGCGCTCGGTCAGCGGCTCGGTGGTGGGTGGTAGATCGGAGGGACGCTGGAGTTCCTGCATCACCTTGCGGGCGATGGCAGGATGCATCGAGGGCAATCCCTGGCACACGTCGCGGATGGCCCGCAGCAGCTCTTGGGGTGCGGTGTCTTTGAGCAGATAGCCAGATGCGCCGGCTTTGATCGCCGGGAAGACCTTGTCGTCTTCGGCGAAACTGGTGAGTACCAGGATGCGCGCATCAGGAAATGCCTGCTTGATCTCGCCGGTGGCCTCGATGCCGTCTTTGCGCGGCATGACCAGGTCCATCAGGATGATATCGGGGTGCAGTTCGCGCGCTTGCGCCACCGCTTCGACGCCGTCGGCGGCTTCACCGATCAATTCCATGCCCGGTTCGGTTGCAATCAGCCAACGCAACCCCTCACGCACGATGGCGTGGTCGTCGGCGATTAAAATGTGAATCGTATCGTTCATTGTTATCCCTCGGTTCCTATATTTACGGTGACGTTGACCGTCGTGCCCTGTCCAGGCACGGAGGTGATGGTCAATGTTCCACCTAACTTATCAGCCCGTTCGCGCATACTACTCAGCCCGATGCCGCCTTCGGTGCTCACGCTACTCAGCTCCAGTCCTTTGCCATCGTCGCGGATTTCGAGGGCGATGCGGTGTTCATCCGCTGCAATGCATACGGCGATCGTGGTCGCGGCGGCGTGTTTGAGCGCGTTGTTCAATGCCTCCTGCGTGATGTGGTACAGTTCCTCTTCCAGGGGCGCGGGTAGTTCGACGTTCCCGTCGACGCTCAGCGTGGTCTCGATTCCGGCACGCCGCTCGACTGTATCCAGGCGTTGTTGGAGTGCGCGGACAAGCCCCGCGCGATTCAGTGCCAGCGGGCGCAGTTCATAGACCAGTAGGCGCATCTCCCTGAACGCTTGCTGCCCGATTTCACCGAGGCGCGCCAACGCCTCGTCTACACGTTGAAGATCGCCGCTCTGGGCCAGCCGTCGTCCGGCTTCCGCCAATAGTGTGAGACTGTAGAGCAACTGGGTCACCGAGTCGTGCAGGTCGCGAGCGAGCCGGCTGCGTTCCTGGAGAATGGCGGCCTGTTCGGCTTGCACGCGCAGGCGGGCGTTCTCAATCGCCAATGCGGCCTGGTTGCCGAAGCTCATACCGAGCCGGATATCCTCTTCCGAAAACTGGCGCGGGTCGGCGTAATAGAACCCCAGGCTGCCGTAGAATTCTTCTTTGATCACCAGGGGCACGGTGAGCAGCGCGCGATAATGGACGATTGTAGCCTGGTGCCACTCGCGCACAACGGGGGCCAGAGCAGGCTCCTGGTTGTCAGCAACGGAGGCCGAGGTTGCCCTGGGTTCGCCGGAAACCAGGTCTGGGATGGCGTAAGGTTGCCGGTCGAACGTCAACCCGCCAGGTTCGCCGTGGCCCAGAAAGCGCCAGGCGTGTAGGGGTAGGCTTTTGATGGCGAGGAATGGTTCCGGCAGGCCGAAGCTGGCCTCGATGAGAATACGTTGTTCTTCCTGGTTCACGCGGTAGAGCACGCAGGCGCTGGAGTCCAACAGCGCGCACGCTTGCGCCACCAGATAATCCAGGATTTCCCTGATGGGGCGATCGGAGTTGAGCACCACCAGGATGTCGCGTAGCCCCTCCGCCACGCGTTGCCGTCGCTCAATTTCTTGTGTGCGTGCTCTGACGCGCGCCTCCAGTGTGAGATTGGCGAGTTGCAGCGCTTCCTGGGCACGCTTATGTTCCAGCGCGTTGACGAAAATCTCTCCAACGGTCTTGAGCAGGGCGATGGTATGGTCGGACCAGGTTTTCTGCGTGCGCAGCGCGTCGAATTTGAGGTAGCCTACCACATCACCGCGATAGGTCATCGGGATGACGACGAATGACTGGATGCTCTGGGCGCGACACACGCGCCGTTCGACATCTGCTTCGGCGGGCAGCGCCGAGATAAGTGGGATGTTGACGATCTCCCCACGCGCGATACGTCCCTGGAGCCAGGGCCACGTCGTCGCCGAGACGGAGTCCAGAGGGCGATTCTGCACCACAATCTCCGGCGCACTCCAGGCGTGGGTGCAGGTTGCGGAGCGGATGTCACCCGAGCTGTCTGGATCGCCGGAAAAGAGGACGACGCAACTGCGTTCTACGCGTGTCACCTGGCTGATGGTGCGCAGAGCGCGGTTGATCTCGTCGTCGATTTCATCGGGTTGCAGGTTGATGAAATTGGTCGATATGGTCGTAATAATATTCTCGAAAATAACGCTTTTTCGTCTACGGTGCCGCGCCAAATCGTGTTCCTTCTCAAACGGATTGACAAATCTTCCTGTGCGTGTAAAAAGTGATGGAAGTAGGGGGTAGGAATTAGGGGAGAGGTTCTCAGTTTACCTATCCCTAACCCGGATAAACCGGAACTAAGAGGGCCTTCGACGCACGTTTGCTTGCTCATTGTGCAAGAATCTACGTGGTTAGGCCCTAATCACTCATTACTCATTACCAAACCAGGAGCTATTATTATGCCTCTCATTATCGAAAAAGTAAACACGCCCGACAAATCACAGGTGCGCCGCTTTGTGGCGCTTCCCTACCGGCTTTATCACCATCATCCACAATGGGTTCCGCCACTCCGGCAGGACATCGCGCTCATGCTCAACCGGGAGAAGCACCCGTTTTACGAACACTCCGATGCGGACTTCTTTGTAGCGCTGCGCGACGGGCAGGCCGTGGGGCGGGTCGCTGTGATCGAGAATCGCCCGTACAACGCTTATCACGAGGTCAAGCAGGCGCAGTTCTACCTGTTCGAGTGTGAAGAAGACCCCGAGGCTGCCGCTGCTTTGTTCGAGCAGGCTTTTGCCTGGACAAAAGCGCGTGGGCTGGATACCGTCGTTGGCCCTAAAGGGTTTGGGCCGTTGGATGGATACGGTTTACTCATCGAAGGCTATGAGCATCGCCAGATGATGACGATGATGAATTACAACTACGACTACTATCCACGCCTTATAGAGTCTCTGGGGTTCGAAAAGGAAGTGGACTTCATCTCTTGCTATCTAAATGCGCAGACCTTTCAGTTGCCCGAGCGCGTCCGTCGCATCACTGCGAGGGTCAAAGAGCGCGCCTCTTTGACCGTGATGCCCTTCAAGAACAAAGCGCATCTCCGGCAGTGGATCAAGCCGTTAGGCCACGCGTACAATCAGGCCTTTGTCAACAACTGGGAGTACTATCCACTCAGCGACCATGAGATGAGCTTTGTGGTCAACAACATCATCATGGTCGCTGACGCGTGGCTGATCAAGGTGATTATGCACAAGGATGAGATTGTGGGATTTCTCTTTGGTTTCCCCGACGTATCGGCGGCTTTGCAGCGGGCACAGGGACGGCTTACGCCGTGGGCCTTTGCCGATCTGTTGCTGGAGATGCGGCGCACGTCATGGATTGCGTTGAACGGCGCTGGTATCCTGCCTGCCTTTCATGGTGTGGGCGGCAACGCTCTGCTCTACGCAGAAATGGAGGACACACTGCGATCATACCACTTTGCGCACGCCGATCTCACCCAGGTTGCAGAGAGTGCAGTGCAGATGCGCCACGATCTGGAAAACGTCGGTGGACAGATGTACAAAAACCACCGGGTTTATCGCAAAGTTATCTAAGGATGTACCAGTTTGCACCCGTGGGTGGACGGCCCCTTATTTCCACAGCTTGACCCCGATCAACGTGGGGAAGCGGCATGTTCCTTTGTCGCCGCTGCCCATACCCGAACCGGGATCGATCATGCCTTCCCCCAGCACCACGTTCTGGAAGATGCCGGTGATCGATTTTTCGTTGCCTCTGGTGTCAATATTGAGCAGTTCGACCGCCGTAAAGCCAACGATGTGATAGTAGGACGCGTGTGTCGGCCCACCTGCGGTCATCCAGCCCACAGCCGGCGCTTGACCGGGGAAGGTTTTCTCCATCTCTTTAGGTGTATAGACCCTGTCGAAGACGAGCCAGTAGAGGATATCGCCTTTGCGGTAACTGGCAGCCAATTCGAGCAGGGCCGCAGTCCGCGTACCGGTATAACCGTAGATATAGTCCCCCTCTTTTTCTTCGACGTCCCCGGCAAATAGCGGATAGGGATAAGGACACGTTCTGCTCAGCCAGCCTTTGAGGCCGGTTTTCGCCGCGTCCACGGTGTTATCAGGTTTGTATTTGCAGCCGCTTGAACTGGCGCTCCGCGTGAAAGCGCGGTCCAAAGGCCCGCCACTCCAGTAGGCGTTGTTGTAGACGTGGCTCAGGTTCAGCCAACCGTAGAAAGCACCAGGGCTAAGCTCCTCCGTTTTGGTGATACCTTTGTCGCTCGGCGGCAGGTAACACGTTTCGGGGTTGCCGCCATGGCAGAATAGACCGTCGTCGAAGATGGTGAATTTTTCACCCGCCTGGAACGTGGCAACGACGGCTTCTGGCACGGCGATGGGCAGAATAGCATTGTGGCCGTCGGTCTGCACGACCGGGCCGACCATCGCCAGTGCCTCCGCTGTACTCACCAGGTGCGAGCGTCCCAGAAGGCGCATAAAGGTCGCGGTGTCGCTGAAGGTCAGCGTGGTCTTGATGCCTGTTGCACTTTCCGGAATGCCAACGGCCCACCCCACGCGGCCCACAGGACGCAGCTCGGCGTCGACGTACCAGGCCTCGATGTTGCCATCCGGCGAGAAGTGATCGATGCCGTTGTGGTTCGCCATCTCGACGATGGCTGCGGCGACGCGGTTATCGTTGGCAGTATCGGCACTGGCGCACGTAGAAATGAACTCGGCCAGCTCTCTGGCGCCGGCCAGCGCCGTTGCATCGGCGGCGTTTTGGGTTTGGCGGCGCTCCGCATAGAGACGCCCGCCATCAATGGCCAGCCCGGCAAAGGCCGCCAACGCCAGCAGGGCAAACGCCAGAACAAGCAACGCTTGCCCGCGATTTTTGTCCCCATGTTTTGCTGTTACTATCATCTGGAACTCCTGAGGGCGTTGCAAATAGTACCTAGCGCCCCCCAACCTTCCGGGAAGCATTTATCCTTGCCTCCCGGAAGATCTTATGAGACTGCCTGTTACTCCCAGAGTTGTACGCCGACGAAACCAAGATCGCACGTACCGCCGCCTCCGCTCCCGCCGCCGCTGTTGAAGCCTTGCCCCGGCATGACGGTCCCTTCACCAATGAATGCAGCCTGGAACGTGCCGTCGATCGTGCCGTTAGATCCGCCTCCCTGGCACCCATCCACGGTCGCTGCCATGAAGCCCATAATGTGGTAGTAATGCGCGTTGGGGAAAGCCAGTGGGCTGCTTGGTTCATGGGCCTGGAAAAAGTCGCTCCGCTCCATATCACGGCGTTCAATAATATAGTCGAAGAGGGGGAGATAGACGGTTTGGTCCAAGTATAGGGTGCAAACATCCCGGCGTGTGGCGTCGCGGGTACCGGGATCTCCCGCGATGAGATCCCCGTCTCGCGGATAACGCCATGGATCACTGAGGTCGTCGGGCCGGGATGCGTCGCCACGCGAACCGATGTAGATGGGGAATGGAGGGCCATTTGCCACCCACTCTCGCAAGTCGTTGTTGCTGAAATTCGTATTGATGAGCCGGTTCAGGGGACTGCTAACGTCGCCGTTGGCATTGATCCCGTCGTGGTTGCCGGCTGTGGGATCGGGAAACCAGGAGTTATGGTACATGTAGTTGAAGTTCAACCAGCCGCGCTGCGATTCTTGCGGTGGATCACTGGGACAATCGACGCCATCGCGGTCGCAGATGGCGCCGTCGCCATCAAACATCGTGAACTCATAGTCGCCGGATGAAATAATGCTATCCACTCGCTGTACCGGGAACGCCATCGGCAGCAATCCCCCGCCGCTGAACTCGGTCAAGTACACCGGCCCGGTCATGGCCATCGCCTTAGCGCCGGCGACGACGTGTTCCTGGCCTACAACTTTGAGGAACGTGGCGGTGTCCGTTGTGGCAACCGTAGCCTCGATACCGGTCGCGCCATCAGGGACGCCGTAGCCCCATCCAACACGCCCCAGGGGCGTTTCAGAATTATCGACGTACCAGCCCTGGAGATCCGCATCTTCGGACGGAACGATGACGCCGTTGTCGCGCGCCAATTTTACCATCTCTGCCGCGATGGCTCCATCGGCTGCGAGCGCGTCTACGGGTTCACAACTGGCGATGAGTTCGCCTAACAGTCTGGTGCCGGCCATGGCGACCGCATCGGCGGTGTTTTGCGCTTGCCGGCGGGCACTGTACGTTCGCCCGCCATCAATGGCCAGACCGGCGAACGCCACCAATGCAATTAAAGCAAATGCCAATATGACTAAAGCTTGTCCACGTTCTTTTTCCATCTCAAACCTCCTGTATGTTCTGTTATTTTTAAACAACGATAAACGCCATGATGCGTTCACACTGACTGTCTATTCCTGTGATGATATATACGATGCTTCCGTGATTAACGCACGCTGATGATTGGATGCGTTGAGCTTCCCTGCAGGGTCAATTCACCCTCAGGCAATAGTCCCGCGACAAAAGGCGTGTAGATGTCGAAGAAAAAGTCGACGGTAACGGTGATCGGCTGGCCGACGGAGAGCGACGACGGGTAGACAACGCTGACATCCGCTGTTTCAATAGAAATCAGGCGGGTTGAGGCCTCCACCGTGCGCTGTTGGATACCGTCCACATCATTTGGACGAATCGATGCGTAACTGGCGCCCTCATCCGCGGCGTCGTCCAGCGCGATCAGTGTGAAAAAAGCGCGCCCAAAATCCAGCAAACCGAGCATAAGCATAATAATGATCGGCAGCACCAGGGCAAATTCTATTATGCTCTGTCCGCGCCCGGGATGTTCGCTTTTCTTATGTGTCTTTTGCATCATCTCTACACCTCCCTCACATTAAAGTGATTCATCAATCATTTTATCTTTCATTACGGTAGAACCGCGCCAGAATTGGCATCGATTAGTACTTCAAGATAATCTTGTCCATCAAAAGCGGCGACACTCCAGACAATGTTCCCGCTTTCGTGCGGCCGCAAACGGAAATCCACCATGGCTTCAGGATGAACCCGTAGGAATTCTTCCCCACCGGCAGCGCGGAACGAGAGCCAGGCTACGTCGACTCCGAAGGGTGGCAGTGCCGGGATGGACTTGGGCATGTAGCTAAGCTCCAGCGGTGGCACCCAGTAGAGTTGCTCCCGTCCCACAACCACGCCGGCCAGCTCGCGCGTCGCGGGTGAGTAGTAAAAGAACGACCACGTTACCGGTGGCGTTTCCGTCTGGAGGCCAGCAGCGCCGGGCCGCCAGGGGGCTTCGGCGCGGATAAGGACAACATCCTCCGCCCAGGATTTCGCGCGAGCGTCGGCCCGCTGCGCGGATTGTTCCAACGTCATCTGCGAATCCTTGGCTTGCCAAAGACTCTGCCTGCCGCGTACTGCAGCGCTGGTGGGCGCGTCGATGGCATAGAGGATGTTGAGCAGGAAGAAGGCCAGCGCCAGCAGCAGCGCCATGATCAACACGCCCAGTCCCACCCGCGTCAGATGACTTTTGTTATCCATCGAGTTGCTCACGCTTTGCGCATCACCAGCGGCAGAAAGATGCGGTTTACATCAGACGTCCCGGTGCGATAGTAAAAATCGTCAGGTACCCACATGTCTAACGGAAGGACAAATTCTGCCCACGTCACATGCACTTGCCCTCCGCTGGCAACTTTGACCGTCGGAAAGATCGAGAGTTTCTGCGTACTTTCCGAGACATTGACGATGAATTGCCAAGATTCACCTTCATCCTGAGAACAGCGCATGAAGATATCTTCTATTCCTGACATCTCCGGCGGTGCATAGAATCCATGCCAAGTTGCGCACAAATGGTTACCATTTACCGCAAGTGATGATGTGGACCAGGTAGGCTTGTTGTCATTCGCGCGGATAGCTTCACCATTGATCCTGATAGGGGCGGGGTCGCCAAGCTGGATGTAATTAATATGCTGTTCTTCGGGTTTGGTAATACTACCGCTGCCGGGGATCAATTCCGTCCATACGATATGCACTTTCCCCGTTGCCCCAACGGCCACGTTGGGGCGGACGGTATATCTTTGGCTGGGCGGTGATACTTGTTGTGGTGTGGCCCAGTCGATATGTCCTGCCTGCCAGAGACCAGAAGCATACCATATCGTATGGGTGAACGCTGTTGATTCTTGTTCCCATACTACATGAAATTGCGTCCCATCGTTATTGACAGCTAACCTCGGCGACCAGATCCCGGCAGGAGTGGTTCCGGCCGGGAGTACCTGAGCATAGGTGATTATGACAGTCGGCGGCATCCAGGTTGTCTCGGTAAAGTAGCGATGGGTGTAATACAAATCCCACGGATAGCCGGTTATCGTCATATTGGTCGTGGCAGCGAAAATCATGTGCATCCCCGTAGGCGCAACCACTAGGCCGATCTCGATATTGCCATACACCGGCGTGATGATGGTTTGCGCCTGTGGCGCACTAGCATCTCTCTGCATCACCGCGCTAGGAGTGCCGCGAGGATACCTCGCGGCACCCTGAGCCCAGGCTGCAATTACCTCGGTCCCTGAGTAAGCTACCGTTGGGTACCAGGTTGCTTGCCCCGAAGCTAGCGTCGTCGCTGGTGAATCCCAATTCCCCTCTTGCGCTTGGGCTAGGAATACGCCCTGGTTATCTGCCCCGGCCCAGATCACCGCCGCACGTTCTCCCGGACCGAGCGCTAGACTGCCTTCGTCCATCACATCCTGGGTATGGGAGATGTTTACCGCTGCTTCTGCGCCAACCCAGGGGCTACCGTTGCCATCAGCAGCGCTGATAGCGATGACCAATCCTCCGGCCAACAAGACGGCGATCAGGAGCCCCGCGATACGTCTGTTCATTGTTAAGGTACCACTACCAGATCGATGTTGACACCGGTTGTCGTCTGCCCGGCAACGACAGTGACCTCGGTGACTTGCCCGTAATAGAGCGTGTCGGCCAGACGCAGTTCCCCCACGACGGTGTATGTGCCTTCAGGCACGTTCGTGATGAGATAGTTGCCGTCGGCGTCCGAGCGTCCTGAGCCCACCATACGCCCATCCTCAGCAAAGATATAGATACTCACGTTGCTCTGCGGCGGCCCGTTGAGATAGGTTACGCCCTGGATATCACCGGGCGGCGGCGTGGTGCCCACCGGCGTTGCCGTGGGGATGGGCGCGGGGTTGCTTACCGTGAGCGTGACCGGCAAAAGCGCGCTGATATTGTTTGTCTCGTCCGTCTCGATAATTTGATCCCACGTGTCGACCATTGCTTGCAGGGTGTGATTGCCCACTTCCTTGAAACCGTCGGGGACATACATTGTGAAGCTGACGGTGGACCCGGCGGCAATCGCATTGATCGCCACATAGTCGACGCTGCCCTGCGTGGTCAGCACACCGGTCGGATCGGCATAGAGGTCGACCCAGAAGAGCGAGGACACCATAGTGTCGCCGGCATTGTGCACGCCGACGGTCACGTAAAGCCTCTCGTACGTGCCCCACGGTAGTGGATTCTGCAGGCTGATCCCCGATATCTGCAAGTCCGGGAGGTCGGCAGATGGCGTGGGCGTGGGCGTGGGCGGAGTACAGGGCCGGGTAAAGGTTTCGGTATCTCTTCCGACTTCACTTCCATTGTCTTTCTTGGCGATACCGGTCACAGTGTTGGTGCTCCCGTCGGCGACGTAGGCGTCAAAATAGCAGCCCGTTTCTCCAGCGCTGATATTGCCTGAACACACGGGAGTGACCAGGTCATCACCCCAGTAAATAAACATTGTTTTGGCGGACGGTGACCAGTTTCCCCAGGTGACATGGATCGTCACGAACTGTTCGTCGGTGCAGGCAGGGTCTAAGAAAATGTAAGGATCACTCGGCGTGGCGATCGGTGTGGGCGTGGGGGTGGGCACCTGCACGACGGCGAGGTCCTGCGTCCCGTAACCCTGTACGATGACCGTGTGCCCGCCCACGAGCGCCGGCAAGCCCGTGAAGGCAAAATTCCCCCCCGCGTCCACGATGCCGCTGAGTTGGTAGCCGGTCTGCACGATACGCAGCGTGAGCACCTGGTTCGGTTCCGCAGTTCCTATGACCGCAGTGTCGTTTTCCCATAGGGGTTTGTTAATGATGATGGGCGCCATAGGAACCGGTGTGGCGGTAGCCGTAGGGGTCCCCGGTGTGGGGGTGAGTGTGTTCCCAAATTCATCGGTTGGCTCACCTGTCGGTTCACCTGTCGGCTCTTCCGTTGGCTCTTCGGTCGGCGTAGGGGTGAGCGTATTCCCGAATTCATCGGTCGGGGGGGGCGGCATCACTGTAGGCGTCATAGCCAGCTTTACACTTTGGATGGTGCGCGTGTTGAGCACGTCCACCATAAAGTCATCGGGAATAAACGGTTCGAAGATCGGGGTGAGTGCGTATATCTGGTATTGCACTTCTACGATGACACGATCTCCTACCGTTACATCGTCGGGGTTGGTATACGGAATCCCGTCCGGGCCAGTGTCATAGCTAACTGCCACCAGAAGGTTTTCCGGCAGTGTCATCACCATCGTGTCGTTGACCCGCGCGATGATGCCATCGATGTCGGTAGGACTGACCATACCATATCGTGCTCCCTCGCGTGCCCCATTGGAGACCGTAGCGTAGATCAAAAAGATGCGTCCAAACTCCATCGTGCCAACGATCACCAGCAGCATGACGGGGAGGATGAGCGCAAACTCTACCAGACCTTGTCCTTTTTGCTTTTTACGTTTCATCATAGTAGCCCCCTTTATATCCACTTTATAACTATTTTGAATGATGTTATGCCCGCTAAATAGGGCGCGTTGTATAGGTTATGGCGACGGCGTCGGTGAGGCCGTTGGCGTTAACAGCGGTACAGTCGGAACGGTTTGCTCAGGTAATGAGAGTGAATCCGGCGTTGCCGTGATCAATTGTTTCAGTTCTTCCGTGATGACGACACCGCTCAGTGGCCCGCCGCTCGGCAACGGCATCTTTTCCGGTGTGCCGGCCTGATAGGCTTCGCGGAAAGTCTCGGGATTCTCCAGTGCCACCATCGCGATAATCTGCGTTTTGAGCAGCAATGTCTGCATATTGCCTATGGCACCGAGGTTTTGCGGCATGGCCTGCATTTTCAGCAATTCGAGCTGCTGGCTTTGCTCGCGTGTGTGGTGGATGATGTAGCTGAGCATATTCGACATCATTGGCTCAGGCGCCCAGGCCGCCGACATCAACGCGGTGCGCAGCATATAATCCGCGCGGTAAAACACATCGACGGGGATCTCCTGCTGTTTTTCCACCAGCGCGCGCATTTCTTCTATCCGCTCCTGGGTCAACGATACGGCCAGTACTACCTTGACCTCGGCTTCGTTCATTGAGGAAAAAAGCTGATCTTCTGAAGACAGCTTGAGGATGTAAAGCGGATTTCCCGGCAAAGTAGTGCGTGCTGCCGAGACCAGTGGCCCGCGGAGCGGGATCAGGACAAGCATCAACGCGGCCAGCACCCCGGCCAGTCGCCAGAGTGGATTCACCCGGCGCTTAGTGGGCGCTGTGCGCTTGCCGGAAACGACTGGGCGCGTGGCGCGTTGGATCGCGGCAAATGCCAGCACCTGCGCACGGCCTTCGCGCAAGTCGGCGGGTGGACGCGGAACGTCGGTGTAATGAGCGCTGAGTTGTTGTGCCGTTTCCAGCAGCGGCTTCAGCGTCTCCGCTTTCTCTGGGGTACGGCGCAGCGTCGCGGCAACATCTCCGGTCTTCTTGAGGTGTTCCAGACTTTCGGTTAACAGAGATTCTGTTACGTGAGCCTTCATTTGATTTCCCTTATACTTTCCCTGGATCTAGCATTCTTCGTAATGCAGCAAGAGCGCGATGTTGTAGAGCTTCGATAGCGCCATTTGTTTTCTGCATGACCTCTGCGACTTCTTGTGTTTTCATCTGCTCGCCAAAACGCAGGACGAGCACTTGTTGTTGCTCGGGTGTAAGCTGGCTCAACGCAGCTTCCAATCCGTGAGCGGCATTTCTAGCGTCGTGTTGCGCATCTATGTCGGCGGCTGGATCTGCAATGACGTTCTCCGCATCGGTCGTTTCCAGGTGTTCTTCCAACGGCAACTGGGGCATTCGCTCCTGTTGGCGCGTCTGCTGGCGATAATGGTCGATCACCTGATTGTGAGCGATCCGGTAAAGCCAGGCCCGGAATGACGTATGCCAGAACTGCTCGGCTTGGAGCGCTTGCAGCACCCGCACAAACACATCGCTTGTTAAATCTTCGGCCAACTGCGCGTCGTGAACGCGCCGGTATAAATAACTGTAAATGCGTGGAGCGTAATGATCGTAAAGCTCGGCGATGGCCTGCTCTTCGTAAGCCTGCGCGCGCTTGAGCAGGACGGTTTCACGGGTTTTCATT
>JAFGSL010000384.1 GCA_016934645.1 Anaerolineae bacterium | reverse complement strand
CCGTGCTCACCCCACCATCCCGTGCCGAGCGAACGGCAAAACGCGACGCATTTTTACAGCAAATTACCACACTCGTCCCTCAGTATCTTCCCGGCCAGGCCCGGCACGTCGAGGTTCAAAAAGAGGCAGGCTGGAACCGCATCGAATGGAGCTATCCCGAATTTCGCGGCGCAACGTACGAGCTGATCCTGGGGCGCGACGACGACCGCCTGGGCATTCATTTCAAAGCAGCACCCGAGCATAATGAGAAGCGGCTGCGCGTCTTTGACCCTTACCGCGAGGCGCTTTCCAGAAAGATAGGACACGAGGTGGTTGTCGAACCCTGGGGCAAGGTTTGGACCAGGGTGATCATCCATCTGCCCAGTTCAGCCTGGACATCAAAGCAGGCCGAAGCGTACGCGCGGCTGATGGGCCTCTTTGTCGAGGCAACTTTTGTGGTGCTTCGGCAGGCATTTGACACCGTGCCAGCAGGTCGACGGGCTTCCACAGAGGAAAAGGAAGAGAACGCGTGGGGCGAAAGCCGTCCTCATACCATCCTGGACGAACAACTGGACCTGATTCAACGTTTTTTGCAGGGGCGCGCCTCACGGCCATCTGATGAAGTGCTGTGCGACTGGGTCCAGTTTTGTTATACCTTTGAACGCTTTCAAGAAGGGCACGAACTGTTCAATCTGGTCGTGCCATCAGAGGTCAACGACTGGCTCTACGCACGCACCAAGCGGCTGGCCCAGGTGTGCAAAATACGCGCCAGGTGAGGAATGATCAATGCCGGATATCAATGTGCCGCAAACTGTCTTTGACTTGGTCGTCCAGCAAATAGCTGCCCTGCCGGATGCAGCCCGCCTGGTCGTCGTTTTTGATCCTTACGCCAATCTGAATCTCGGCGCTGCGCTCGAGACGACTGGCCGGGTCTGGCAGGTGACCCGCTATGAAGGCAACGATCTGGCTTTTCACCAATCGTACCGGCAAACCGACCGTGATCTCGTTTGGGTGACCGGCCGCGCCGGGGCGATTCAAGATACGACGCCGCAGACCGCGTTGCGCAGTCTGATGGCGATATGGCGTCGCGCAGAGCTGTTTCTCGATGCCAGCCTGCCGGGTGTGCTCAAGCATCTGCTGCCGGGCGAAACGTGGCCGCAAGCATCGGTCTGGCAGCAGGCCGGCATCTTGAGCCAGAATCTGCCTGCCGTCGTTGAGGGCGTCAAAAAACTGCGCCTTTATCTGGAGCGCGGCGCTTCGCTCGATGCGCATGCCATCCGCGCGCTCGCCTTGTTCTGCTTACAGCCCACCGTCGAGATCCAGGAACTCTTGTTCCGTCACGATACAGCCGGGAGCGTACTTGGGGCGTATGTCAGCCTTCTCTGGGGATTTGACTGGAGCGCGGATGGGCTTGCACTACTCCAGACTCAGGCTGGAAAAGCCCACCGTCTGGAATTGGACGAAATTGAGCCGTGGTTGAAAGCGCCTCCCGCGTCGTTAGCTCTTTACTTGTATCTGCGTCACATGCTCACGCACCATCGAGTACCCAACATCGCCAACCAGTTGCGGGGATTAGGCATTTTGGATTTCGATCCCGAACCTCTGGAGGCCGAGGTAGACAGTGTGTTGGTCTACTGGGATCGACACGCTGACTGGCGGCGCAAGATCATCGTTCATGCCGAGAGCAGGCTGGCACAAGAGGATGTGCCTCGCATCATTGACCTGCTGGGATTGAGATCGCCCCAAGAGGCATTTCAAGCTTTGCTGCGAGCGGAAACTCCGGCCATAATTTCCGGTTTGGGGGCGCATTTTTTTCACCTGGCGTTTACAGAACGGCCCATCCAGGTGAGACGCTTTACCCCTGCGTGGGCGCGGCGCCGCCCTCCGGCGCTGGCTGACCTGCCCCAAACGCCCTTCATCGACGACACACTGGCGCTCGCCCGGCTGTTTGACGAACTGGCGATCATCGATCGAGGTCGGGGGCACAAAATCCCTGAACAGGCCGATCTGGCTACACTGGTGGATTGGTATATCCAGGAAGGACTTTACGACCTGGAATATGCCTATGCGCGCGCCTGGCGTTACCTTCTTTATCTGCCTGACGGGACATTCAAAAAGGATGCAAGTGACTACCTCAAGCACTTGCACAAGTCCATTCGCAAGTATCTGAACGAATTGGATCGCGTGCTGGCTGAACGTATTGCCGGCAACTGGTCAGACTATTTGAGCCATCCACGGCTTTCCATTAACGTGCTGCGCGATCTAATTATGAGACGCCGTCACAAGCCGACACAAGATGCGCGTGTGTGGATCGTCATTTTTGACGGGATGCGTTGGGACACGTGGGTGCGACATGTGCGGCCTCGCCTCCTGGACAGGTTCGAGTTCGTCGTGCCGGAAAAGGCGTATCTGTGCCTGCTCCCTTCGTGGACGGGAGTCGCCCGCACCGGGCTGCTGGCCGGCCAGGTGCCGGCAGGCTGGAAGAACTACGATGGCCGATACACGAAAGACCAGGAGCAGTTGGTCGCCAAGTTGCTGGAATTGTCTCCGGGCGAGCGCGGCCGGCAGTTGCGTTTCTACTCTGGGATGGAGTCAGATCGCAAATACGAACAGCTTGAAGAAAGAGGGTCTTTCTTGTACAACGTGTTGGTGTACAATGTGTCGGACGATAACCTGCACAGCCAGCGCGGCAACCTGGTCGCACTCAACGAGACCGTGGATCGGCTCCTCGACGATATTCTTCAGATGATTGACAATCTGGTGGGCGCAGACGATGTCGTGGTTGTCTCCAGCGATCACGGTTTTGCCGAACTGGCAACGGGAGATGAGATTAGCATTGCCGAAGATGATCGCTGGCAGCGGTATATGGAAGGTCAGCCTCACCCAGTGCGCTACCGGTATGCGCTGACCCATGATCTGCCTGCCGATTTGAAAGACATTTTCAAGGTCAGCTATCCTGGCGTTCGCGATCAATATACGGTTACGGTGGGCAAGCAATGGTTCAAACGCGCCGAGCATCGCGGTCAGGCCGACCGGTATGCACATGGAGGCTTGTCATTCGCCGAGATGGTCGTGCCTGGCGCGTTGTTCAAACGGATCACCGAGCGACGCATCGAGCTGATCATCGAGACGATCCCCAAATCCGTCGATTTGGACGAGGGCGATACAAAGACGCTTCGGGTGCATGTGACAAACCAGGGAAATGTCCCCGTCTCCGGCATGCTGAAGGTCCAATCCAATACGGCGGCAGAGGTTGCTTCGTTTAGCGTGGAACTGGGACCGGGCGATCATGCCGCATATCCATATTCTGTCCAAGGCATCTATCGTCAACGAAGCGGCAGTCCAGTGGAAAGGACAGAGCGGATCGGCATTGAATTGAACTATATAGATATAGACGGCGTGGAAAAAACGCGGCGCAGGCAGGTGAGCGTCCAGGTGACGCCGCGCCAGGATGTCGTTGAGATCGACTTTGGCGGGCTGGATGATCTGGATATCTGACCGGATAGGACGAGGATATGACAATAAGCGATGACCGAATGGAACGAACTGACGAAAAGGCAGTCGCGATTATGGGTGACCGCGTCGTGCTCAAGCCGCTAACGCGCTGGAACGAAGCCTACAAAGAGTTCCCACGCTATGTGATGGAGTACCTTTGTGCCCGCTATGTGGATCCGGACAATCCGGTGTCGGGCCAGCAGCGCATCGATCGCTTGCTGCAAGAACACTATGTGGACAGCGAAGCCAGAGAATTGATCAAAAGTCGAATCCGCGAAACGCGCGAATATGTCCTGCTGGGATCGCTTCAGGTGCGCCTGGATGCCAGCCAGGATCACTATTGGGCCGAAGTATCGGCCTTGGGAGACAATCACGTCCGCGTCAGCCAAAAGGTATTAAACGACTATGGCGAGGTGCTGTTGACCGGCGGCGCGTGGGGAACGATGACCATCGAGTACGATGCGCGCTATGAACTCAAGGGACGCATTTATCCCTTTTTCATCCGGGACTTTAAGCCATTTCAGATCACACGGCTGGACCTGGACGATTATATGGCCAAACGTCGCCAGTTCACCGACCAAGAGTGGGTCGATCTGCTGATCACGAGCATCGGTTTCAACCCGGAGCGCTTTGACCAACGAGTCAAGTGGCTATTTTTGCTGCGCCTGGTGCCTTTTGTCGAACCCAACTATAACCTGATCGAACTCGGGCCGCGTGAGACGGGCAAGACCTACACCTATCGCAACACATCCAGCCGCTCTTTTGTCATATCTGGTGGAAAAGCGACCCCAGCCACGCTGTTTTACAACCTGGCCAGCCGCAAGATCGGCATCCTGGGCTACCGCGATGTGATCTTTTTCGACGAGATTGCCAACACCCGTTTTGGCGACCCGGAGGCAACGATCAGCGTGCTCAAGGATTTTATGCAGACTGGCCGTTTTAGTCGGGGACCGCTTGAATTCTCATCATCAGCCAGCATCGTCCTGGGAGGCAACATCGACACCGACATGGAGCACCGCCAGCCGATGGATCGCTACATGCATTTGTTCGAAGTGCTGCCAGAAGAGTTACAGGATGCAGCCTTTCTGGACCGGATTCACGCCTTTTTACCTGGCTGGGAACTGCCCAAGATTCAGCCGGAGAATTACGCACAAGGATACGGGTTCATTACCGACTATTTGGCAGAGATATTTACCCGCCTGCGCCGCCTGACCCATTTTCTGACCGCAGTGCAAGCCCAGGCCAACCTGGACGGACTGACCGGGCGCAACCAGCACGCCGTGGTCAAAACAGCTTCCGGGCTGCTCAAGCTGGTTTACCCACACCGCACGGTGGACGATCTGGAACGCGACGAATTGGCTCTCTGCCTGGACCTGGCCGCCGAGTGCCGCGAGCGGGTGATCGAGCAATTGGCGGTGATGGCGCCAGGGGAATTCCAGCCAGTCAAGTTTGAGTTGATGTAGGTGCTATAGAGATGGCTGAGATGATAAGCGAAATTCCACATTTGATTCGTCAGCTTTG
>JAFGSL010000383.1 GCA_016934645.1 Anaerolineae bacterium | reverse complement strand
TACATCATCGAAATCGAGAACGTCAGCAAGACGTTTACCGGCGGGGTCGAGGCGGTCAGAGGCTTCTCGGCGAAGATCCGGCGGCAGGAAGTCGTCGTCATCATGGGGCCGTCGGGATCGGGCAAATCGACGCTGCTGCGCTGCATCAACGGGCTGGAAACAGCGGAAAGCGGCACGATTGTCGTAGATGGCATCCCCCTCGACGACAACAAACACCACCGGCTGGAGATCCGCAAAGAAGTGGGGATGGTCTTCCAATCCTTCAATCTTTTTCCGCACCTCACCGCTTTGGAGAATGTGAACCTGGCCCAAAGGCGAGTGCGCAAAAAGGATAAGGCCGGCGCCACACAACGCAGCATGGAATTGTTGCAGATGGTGGGCATTGCCGACAAGGCAAACAACTATCCCGCGCAACTATCCGGCGGGCAACAACAGCGCGTCGCCATCGCGCGCGCCCTGGCGATGGCGCCCAAAGTGATGCTTTTCGACGAACCGACCAGCGCGCTGGACCCGGAAATGATCAACGAAGTACTCGACGTGATGAAGACATTAGCCAGGTCCGGGATGACGATGGTCGTCGTCACCCACGAGATGGGTTTCGCGCGCGAGGTCAGCGATTGGGTGATCTTTATGGATGATGGGCAGATCGTGGAAACCGGCACACCGGAGTCCATCTTCGCGCACGCGCAGGAAGAGCGCACCCAGCGCTTCCTGAGCCAGATTTTGTAGCAATAGATATATGAGGGATCAGGGAATGGGGATTAGGGATTGGGTGGCCCAATCCCTAATCCTTCATCCCAATTCATTAATTTTTCAGGAGGGATACCATGAGAAACACACGTAGTTTGAGGAAATTTTCAGGAATTGTGACCGTCATCGCGCTGCTTGCCGGATTGTTGGCGGGCTGCTCCGGCGTGCCTGGTGGCGGCGCGCCCGGTGGAACGCAGAGCCAGATCGACGAGATTCTGCAAAGCGGCGTCTTGAAGGTCGGGCTGGACATCTTTGTCCCCTGGGCCTTCAAGGACAAAGACGGCAACCTGGTCGGCTTCGAGGTGGACGTCGCCAAGAAGCTGGCCGAGGATATGGGCGTCGAGGTGGAGTTCGTGCCGACCGAATGGTCGGGCATCATCCCGGCGCTGCTCACCGGCAAGTTCGACGTGATTATCGGCGGCATGGGCGTCACCACAGACCGCGCGCTCAAGGTCAACTTCTCGGACGCCTACGAATGGAGCGGCATTGACGTCGTCGTCAACAAGACCATGCTTCCCGGCCTGACCAGTCTCGATGGTTTGAACAGTGAGGATGTCATCATCGCTGTGCGGTTGGGCGCAACGCCCGTCGAAGCGGCCAAGCAGTATGCGCCTAACGCGGAGCTGCACCAATTCGACACCGACGAAGCCGTCATCCAGGACGTGCTCAACGGCAATGCCCACGCGGCCTTCTCCTCCACCCCCCCCCCCGCGTTCTGGGCCGCCGACTATCCCGACGTGCTATACCGCCCGCTGGATGGCGAACTGCTCTACCTCCAGCCAAGTGCTTTTGCGGTTCGCAAGGGCGATCCAGACACGCTCGCATTCTTCAATTCCTGGATTCTGATCAACCAGGACTGGCTCAAAGAACGTTCCGACTACTGGTACGGCACGAAGGATTGGGAGCCGCTGCTAGGCGAGTAACCGGTTTATTGGGACACGGATGTTCACGGAAAACACGGATAAAGGGGAAAAAATCCATGAAATCCGTGAACATCCGTGTCCAATAGGAGAATCAACTTGTTCACCCAAAAGCCCAAATTCCGTCCCATTGATGCGGTTCTGATTCTCCTCTGCCTCGCAGCCGGGGTGTACATCTACTATCGCGTCAAGTTTGGGTTGGAATATCGCAGCGATTGGTCGGCCATCCCGCAGTTCTTGCTGCGCCGTGACTCGGAAACAGGCAGGTTGGTCCCCAACTACCTGCTGCAAGGTCTCATCACCACGCTGAAGCTGTCGTTCTGGGCGACGCTCCCGGCGCTGGGTGTGGGACTCATCGTCGCGCTCTGCCGGACCAGCAAAACGCTGTTCTGGCGCATGGTCGGCAGAACCTACGTTGAACTGATCCGCAACCTGCCGCCGTTAGTCCTCATCTTTATCTTCTACTTCTTCGTCATCGACCAGATTATGCCGCTGTTGGGCATCGAGGCGTTCATCCGCAGCAGCTCAACAAGCGTGCAAGCCGTGCTGGCGTTCCTGTTTGCGGAGAAAGCGCTGTTCGTGCAGTTCATCTCCGGCGTCATTACCCTGGCCTTCTTCGAGGGGGCGTACATGGCCGAGATCATCCGGGCGGGGATCGAATCCATCGAACGGGGGCAGCGAGAGGCCGCCTACTCTTTGGGGCTATCGTGGGTGGACGAAATGCGTTTTGTCGTCATGCCGCAGGTCTTCAAACGCGTACTGCCCGCGCTGGCGAACGAATTCATCAACACGATCAAGTACTCGGCCATCGCATCAGTCGTCTCCATCCAGGAGCTGACGTTTATGGGGCGGCAGGTCGTGGTGGCGACACGCTACATCTTTGAGACGTGGATCACCGTCGCGGCGCTGTATATGGTGCTCACACTCAGCCTGTCGCTGGTGACGGGGCGGATTGAGAAAAGATTGCAGGCAAGCGATTAGCAGACTGTCGGAAATTGATCCCAGATCAGTTTCAATCCAACAGTATTTTGATCGTTTCAGGCAACAATCCCGCCAAATGTGGATGACTTTCAACCAGGCGCAAAATATCCGCAAGGTCTTTCTGCCGCTTGCTAGGGCGGCGGTCTGGATCAGCGTAAGCCCATAATTTATCCTGGAACACATCCTCAAGGGAAGCCACTGGTAGATCGTACCCCAGAACATTTCTGTGTTCGGCTCGCGCGACAAAGGGTTGATACCGGGCATCCGTCTGAATTTGGACACGCAAATCTGAATCGGCACTGTAGATATTGACACTGTGGGGGAAATACCGCACAGAGAAGCGCTCCGGCAACTTGCCAACTAGGGCATCCAATTGCTCGGCGACCACCACCATATCCAAATCCAGACTCACGACGGGTTCCGCATACGCATTGACAGCTAATCCGCCGATAACGCAGAAAGACACATCTTGTGTGATTAAAACTTCAAGAAGCTCTTGAAGAAAATCGACCTTCCCATTAGCTGCCCGTTGGAAGAATTCTCTTTCGTCCATGTTTACCTCCCATTCATCCCATACTTCTTCGCTGCCTCCACCAACGCATGGATGTTCTCCGCCGGGGTTTTCGCGTCCAGCGCGCAGCCGGGACCGAGGATGAAGCTCGTGTGGAAGTCCTTGCCCACGCGCATAATCTCGATGGCCTCACGGCAGGCAGCGTCAACCGCATCCGGTGTGCCGAAGGCGAGCAGGTTGGTGTCGATGGGGCCGAGGATCGTGGTTTTGCCCTGTGCGGCGTCTCTGGCTTTGGCGAGGTCGGTCTTGTGATCGATCTCCGTAATCTGCGCGCCGGTTGCGATGAAATCGTCGAGAATCGGCACGGTGTTGCCGCAGATGTGATGGGCGATCAGCTTGCCCTGCGCCTTGAATTCAGCGATCATCCGCTGCTGGTGCGGGAACGCCCACTTGCGGTAATGGCGCGGCGAGAGCACGTCCGGCCCCGAAGGACTTTCGCCGATGGACGTGGCGTGCGCGCCGGCCTCAAGCTGCGCCAGTGCAAAGCGCGTCGCCGTCTGGCGGCAATAGTCGAGCAGCTTGTGGATCAGGTCGGGCTTCTCATTCGTGGCAATGTCGATCATAAAGTTCTCGTAGCCGCGCAACATCAGCGCGAGCGAGAACGGTCCCTGATCACCGCGCCCGATGATGAAGGCGCGGTCGCCGATCTCGCGGGCCACAATCTGTGTCGCCTTGAGAATCTCCGACCAGGGAAAGGTCGTCCACGGGTCGCGCAATACTAGCTCCTCCACATCCTCCAGCCGTTCCAACACCGGCTTGGTGGCGACGGGCGCGGCGTCATCGCGGTAGACGACTTCCACGCCGCACGCCTCCGCCGACGAGGACGTGCCGCTTTCAAGGATCAGTACATCGTGGCCGAATTCCCGCCACGCGGCGAGCTGCGATTCGGCGATCAGGTCGCCATTCTTGAAGACCTCTTGCAACGGCAAGCCCAACATCGCGGCGGCAGGTTGGAAGTTGTGCAGATCCACCGGCAGGCGGTCGGGCCGGCGATGAGCAAGTACAGCCAGAGCACGTTCGATGGCATCCATCATAACCTCCAGTGAACAGTGTTTGCCTTCGTATCAAGCCAGTTTCATAATACCAGCGATGGGAAATTAAGCGAATAGGCTACAACAAAGAGCTTATTGTCCGCAAGTACACCCTGGATTTAGCCATCCGGCCGATGACAGATGCTCCGATCTTTGATACAATGAAAGTATGAATTGGTTTTCAATGACGAAAGGAGTCGTACACTCATGCAAGCAAAGCAATTTACACCCAGTCCAAAGTACCTGACGAACTTACGGATAACACTGAGTCTGATCGCCCTGGCGATTCTGGCAGGCGGTTTCATCCTGGGCGTGCTCATCGCCTTCGAAGAGGGCATCGGCGCGTTGGCGATTACGCTGGCGGTCACGCTCGCAGCCGACCTCCTGTGGTGGGTGCCGGGGATGTTGCTGTCCGGCCCGTACTATAGAAGCTTGCGCTACGAAATCCACGAGGATGAGATCATTTTGAATGTGGGCATCGTGACCCAATCGGTCAAACACGTCCCCTTCCGCACGGTGACGAATCTGACGGTGAAGCGCGGCATCCTGGACCGTTGGTTGGGCACCGGCACAGTGGACATCCAGACGGCGGGGATCAGCGGTTCGTCAGGCCAGCCGGAGCAAAGTCTGGTGGGGTTGGAGAACCCGCAGGAAGTCTACGAGATGGTCGTCACCGCGCTGCACCGCTTCCGCGGCGGGATGGCGCCAACGAGCACAGAAGAAGAAGCGCCAGTTGAAACCTCATCCGAAGCGCTGAATGCCATTTTGAGCGAAGTCCGCGCGATTCGACAAGCCATGGAGCGGAATACGTGAAACTGTGATACAATAGCGATAATCACAGGTGCAAGGAGTTTGAGATGCGGGATTTCGGCGAACCCAATACTGCGAATACAGTAGATCCTTTCACGTCGGAGGCGTATTCTACGATGACGCGCTCCGAGAGTGAGCGCTCCGAGATTGCTCATTCCGATTCCTTCGGCCGGGTTGCATTGAAGCTGGTGCGCGATATCTTGGAGACCGTTGTGCCGGCGATTCTCCTGGCATTCCTCATCACCCACTTTGTCGGTCAGCGCACGCTCGTTCTCAGTTGCAGCATGGAACCGAACCTGCACGAAAACCAGCAACTCATCGTTGACAAACTGACCTACCACTTCCGCCAACCCGAGCGTGGTGAGATCGTCGTCATCGATATGGGTGAAGGCGAAATTCCCCTCATCAAGCGTGTTGTCGGTTTGCCCGGCGAAACGTTGGAAATCAAGGATAACCGCGTGCTGATTGATGGGCAGGTCCTCTCCGAACCCTATCTGGCCGAAGCTTATCAACGAGATTATGGCCCGGCGACGATCCCCAAAGACAGTGTTTTTGTTATGGGCGACAACCGCAACAACTCCAAGGATTCGCGCATGATCGGGTCGATAACCCTGGACCGCATTGTTTCCCGCGCCTGGGTGCGCGTGTGGCCGTTTGAGGATATCGGTTTGCTGAAGTAGGTTCAGTAAATCGAAAATTTGGTTCGTAGTAACCGCTTTAACGGTGGCGCAAATCTTCGCGCTTGGACGGCTGAAGCCGTTACTACAAACGAAAAACACATTTACTGAGGCTCTAGGATTTCTTCAGGGTCTCGGGCAAAAGCAGGCCAAAGACCAGCGCCGCGAGCAGCCCCGATGCCGCCATCGCCCACGCGGCAGTGGGCAGCGCAAGGAGGTCGGCAACACCGCCCACGACCATTGGCCCGCCGGTTGAACCGGTGTCGCCGATGAAACGCCAGACTCCAAGGAACCCACCGCGGGCTTGCGATGGCGCCAAATCCGAGCCGAGCGTCAACATCGCGCCGGAGCTCAAGCCATTGCCAAAACCGATCAACGTCGTCACCAACAACAGCCCGGCGAAGTCGCGGGTCAACGGCACGCAGGCCATTGCCACAGCCTGGATCGCAAAGCTGGGAACAATGGCGGCTTTGCGTCCCCAGTGATCCATAATCCAGCCCGCCGGATAAAAGAGCGTCATTTCGACCCCGGCAGCGATTGTTGTCAGCAGCCCGATGGCGTCAACATCCATACCGAGGACATCCGCCGCGTACAGAGGAATGATGGCCCCGCGCCCGGCACGAATCATCTGCGCGAAGATCTGGCCTGCACCAGCTGACAACAGAACCCCGAACTGTGCTCTCAATGCCGCGAGGAGCTGCGTACCTTGCTTGGTCGCTGCCGACGACACCGGCCTCGGAACCGTACGATCCCCACGTACGAACAACACGACGACGACCAACGAAAGCAGACATGCGATCCCGAACAACAAGAACGGCAAGCGCAGTCCGTAGGCCGCTGCCAAAAATCCGCCTGCCATCGGCCCAAAGAACCGCCCCAGACGAAAGAGTCCACCCAACAACGAAATCGTCCGCCCACGGTTGTCGGACGTCACCACGTCGGTAACGTAGGTGTGTCGCGCGATGGCGTACAGCGCATTGCCAAAGCCGGAAATAAGGAGATAGATCAACACTTCCGGCACGGTTTTCGCCCAAAAGAGCGCCGCCGTCGTGATCGCCGTACAGCCCAGGCCGAGGGTCATCGCCGTTTTCTGGCCCATTCGCTGCAACAGCATCCCTCCCGGAATGTCGCTGACCAGCATCCCCACGCTTTGGATCGCCAGGATCAAGCCGACCACGCCGTAGGAAACGTCGAAATCCGTGGCGTAGAGAGGCAAAACCGGGAGCAAAAGGCCCTGGGAGAAAGACAGGATGAGCGAAGGCAGATAGAAAGGCAGCAGCAGCGGGTCATGCCGGAGTCTGCGCACACGTGAGGCTTCCATCATGAGCCGGCGACTCCATCCCCTCCCACAAAAGGTGCGAGCAAGCGCTCGGCGTTGCGGTGGCAGATGTTGTGGCGATCCTCGTCCGTGATGCCGGCGTTGAGCAGCACACCGACGGCGTGGTGCGGGTCGAACCACGGCAAATCCGTGCCGAAGAGCATCCGGTCGGAACCGGCCTCGCGGACGAACTTCTCGATGACGCCCCGGTCATCGAAGACGGCGGTTAGTTCCAGGTAAACATTGGGGAAATCGCGCGCCAGTCGCACCGCCGCGTCCCACGCGCCGTGACACGAGTGTCCCAGCAAAAACTTGACGTTGGGATAGCGTTCCGCCACCTGCCGGACGACGGCTTCGCCATCGAAACGGCTGCCGCCCCACGTGTGCGCCAGCACGAGCAGGCCGCGCGCATCGGCGTATTCCCAGGCGGGCTTGTAGCGGTCGTCGGTCAATGGGATTTGGTGGTAATCCGACAGAAACTTGAAGCCCACGTACACGTCGGGAAAGAAATCGGCAAAACCCGCTACCTCGCGTTCGACAATCTCCGGGTAATTGGGATTGATCGCGCAATACGCTCGCAGGCGGTCGGGGACCTTTCGCACCGCCGCCACACTGCGCGTGTTTGCCAAGTCGGGAGAGAAGAGCGCCGTGTGATGCGAAAAAACGAGCATCCGCACCCCGCATTCATCCATCGTGCGGATCATTGCGGCGGTATCGCCCCGCGGGAAGTAGATCGAGTGGAAGTCGCCCATATGCCCGTGCATATCGATAATGGGACAAGACGCCGCTTTTCCGTTCTCCCAAAACTCACGTGATAATGCAGAATCGCCGATCATGACTGCCCCTCCATAAAAAGCAAACCACGAATCTACACTAATCTTCACGAATAGAGAAAATTAGTGTAGATTCGTGAAGATTAGTGGTTGAATATTCATCCTCAGTGTTGCACCATAGATTCTGTAATAATATGCTCCAGGTTGCCGTGCGCGATCAGCGCCTTCGCCTCATCAGAGACTTGCGCGTGTTTGAGCGCCATCATCATGCCGCCGAAGTAGGATTCGGGGAAACCGCTGCCGAACAGCACACGCTGCGGGCCGTAATCCGCCACCAACGCTTCGATGCCGCCATCGAGCAAATACTGCGCCGTGTCCACGTAGACGTTGGGATAGCGTTCCAACAACGGGCGGAACATCCGATCCTCGCCCCAACAGCCGTGGTCGCAGATGACGCAGACCATGTCGGGGAACTCGGCCAGCAGATTGTACACGTCGTGCCAGGCCATCCCGCGTTTGACCGAGACAAATAACGGCACGCGCTGCGCGACCATCGCTTCCAATAACGCGCCCATCGAGACGGCGTTCAGCAGAAACTTGTGTGTGTTCGGGAAAACGCGCAGCGCGACAATCCGCGCCGCCTGCATCTGGCTGAAAAGCTCATCTGGCAGTGGGAATTCGTGCGCTTGATTCGGCAACACCGTCCAACATCCCACCAAGCGTTGATGCGACGCAATCGCTTCGGCGAGCAATTGGTTACCGATCCGTGGCGCACCATCGTGCTGCACGATGTGCCACACCAGCGCCTGCTCCACACCGGCGCGATCCATCTCTGCCAAAAGGTCCTCCGCCGTCGCCACCAGTGCGAGGGGACGGAGAGATGGAAGGCCGAGAAAGGCATTGCAATCGAAGAATTTCATTGTCGTACCTCCACAGAATCAGCCAATTATGGACGAAAGCGCACCGCGCCCTTTGACGTAGCGAGCCACAGGCTGCCGTCCGGCGCAAAGGAGAACGCATGGATTGTGGCACCACCAGAAACCGCGTCGAGGTGCCACACTTCGCCGTCGAAGTGCGTCAAACCCTGACTGGTCGCAGCCCACAACACACCGTCAGGCGAGAAGCGCAACGCCACGTCACCACCGAGAGACAGCCCATCCGCCTCAGTATACTGCGTCCATGTCGTTCCATCAAAGTGAGCGATACCTGGCACGCCACCAGCCCACAACGTGCCATCTTCATCCACAACCAGCGCTGCGACGTACTCCAACGGGAATTTCTCCGTATCTGTCGTCCAGGTCGTGCCGTCGAAATGGCTGAGGCCGCCGTCCGCTATCGGCGAAAGCCCTACCCACACGGTATCGTCAGGACCAACAGTCATCGCAGACGAAACCTGGCCGGGGTAAGTGGTGAGTTCGCCATCCGCCAGGCGGTACAAATCAAAGTAGGTCGCAATCCACACAACGTCTGGCGAGGCGAAAGCAAA
The DNA here is from genome assembly GCA_016934645.1 of Anaerolineae bacterium. The sequence goes on along the minus strand of JAFGSL010000383.1, from coordinate 256 downwards.
GGCATACACATTGCTGGACATATCGTCGCATGTCACGATCGGTGTCCACGTCACACCGTCAAAGCGCGCGACGCCGCAGCCACCGCCAGCCCACAACGCGCCATCGGGCGCCACAGCCAGCACGAGGACATTGTCGCTGATGGGGAAGCTCTGCGGATACGTGAAATACTGCCAGTTCACGCCATCGAAGCGCGCCACACCGCCACCTGCGGAATGAAAATCGTTATTGCCAAACCCAAACCACACTGCATCGGTT
>JAFGSL010000382.1 GCA_016934645.1 Anaerolineae bacterium | reverse complement strand
TGGCACGTTCAACGCTGGCGCCGGCGCATCGCTTAATACCAGTCCATCATTGAGAGGCACATCCAATGACTCAATCGGTGCATCACTTAACACCAACCCATCGTCAATACCCACGATGAAAGCCGGGAAAGTATCGCTCATAACGATCCCTTCTTGTAAAAGCGCCACCGTCCCCAGAAGATGCTTTCCCAACGGCGCTCCACCGACTGCATTCAATCCAATAACAGCCATCGCCCTATGCCGGCTTCAACTCAATAACAAGTCCGTCGTACCCAGTAAGGCCACTTTGCCCGGATGGACCGCCGGTTCCGCCGTCGCCACCGGTTCCCCCTGCCACGACGGGAGTATTTCCACTATAGACTAGGCACGCGATTGCGATCAGACCGCCATTCCCGCCTGTGCCTCCTCCTCCTCCTGATCCATCGCCAGTAGCATTTGATCCATTTCCACCGTCTCCCCCAATAGCCTGGATACTCCCATCATTCGAAATTACAGGGGCAAATATAACGAGATAGCCGCCGTTGCCACCGCCGCCGCCGCCTGCACCGGGTGAACCCTCGTCTGCGTTTCCTGCGCCAGCACCGCCATTCCCGGCATGATAGCCAAATGAAACGACCGCCGAAGCGGAAAATGCACGCCATAATGCCAGCGTGGTCAAATTTCGAATTCCACCATCAGCAACAGGTAATGCAGTAGCTGTTCCCCCGAAGCCACCAGGGAAGGCTCCCCCGATTCCCCCATTGAGACCATTCAATCCACCGGCGCTTATAGGCTCCGATGCGCCAGTGGAACCAGCGTCATATCCATTCGCGCCATCTTTAGCCGCCGGTGGAGTTTTTGTTGATCCACCGCCGCCGCTCGCCCCCGCAGTTCCACCAGTTGTTCCAGATGCATTTGATCCATCCTCACCGCTATTTGAGATGGCGCCAGTGGCCTCTATTGTTACGATGCCGGCACAAAAGACCTTAAATCCGGACGTCTTTAAGGTCACGCCGGCGCGTACTGTCAATGCGGACGGATAGATGTCACGAATCAGCGTATAGGTAGATTCGCTTAACGTCGCGAACGCCGCGAACGTATTCACTCCATCCATATCCACAGCCCCATCGCTCCCATCTCCAAAATGCATCCGCAGCCCCGCCATCTCCACGGCAATCAATTCATCATTCAACAAGTTCGCTCTTGCAGCCGTCCAGAAATCGCTCAAATCAACCAACGTTCCGTTTCCGGGAGTTACCGAACCAGGAAAACTAGCCATAGCTCACCTCACTTCATAAGATGGGGTGTAGGCATTCGCCTACACCCCATCGTCCGCAACCGTCACCGTCCAGTCATAGGTCAGTGTGACAGACGGCGTCAAATTGAAAGCCCCATGCACCACACGCGCCAAAATATCCCCGGCGCTGGGATCGTTAGCGATGATCGTCTCTGTCACCGCGCCGGTCAGGCCGGTTACAGAGAACGTATACGTCGTCTGCGCGCCAGAACGTACCCGCGACGTTAACGCGACCCGCGACCCCAACGGCGTCTCCAGGGCCGTATCGCCGGCGGCCGCCGGCGTCGTCCCGGTGCCTACTCCACCGTACCCCATCTCGGTCACGGCCGTGGCGTCTTCCAGCAGCGCCGCAACATGCTCCAAGCCCACTGTGGGGATAAGGTTGTGCATCCGCTCTTCTTTCAACAATCGCCCGACGGCGTCATACACCCGCGCGACCACATTCACTCGCAACGCCAACCCGTCCCGGGTCTGGCGCGCGCCTGTCAGCTTGATCAGGTCCAACACAGAGCACCTCCCCGCGCCATTACGCGCGTAATCATAAAATCCCTGGGGACCGGCGAGCCGGTCCCCGGTTCAATTCTTAACTGGGGATGATCCCCGTCGCCCACGTTCCGGCCAGCGCTTCCATATCCGGTTGAGTCACGGCCTCTTCACGCGCGCCAGAAAGCTCGATCTCCAAATACCCGAGCACCGTATCCGTCCCCACCGTCACGACTACCTTCAAATAGTTGCGAATGTTGGGGTTAAGCAGATCAATATCCAGGTAATGGACTTTCTCGTCGTCGCCTCCGGCTTCCGTCAACTGCGTCGCCGTGAACAACGTGGCATAAGTCCCACCGGCTGCCGTTGCGTGGCTCACCACCACGTCAATCGTAGCCCCGGACGCCGCCGCCCCCAGGGCCAGCTTCAACATAGCCCGGGTATAGCCTTTCACCGAAATGTCCGTAGCAGTATGCGCAGCCACCGTCAACGTCTGCGGCAGCAGTAACGCATCCACGGCATTGTGTTCACTCAAAAGCGCTCGATCCACAGCACACCTCCAAAAAGTTGCCGTTAACCTGTATTAACTGAAACTATCCCGTGTTGAGAGTCGCCAAAGGGAGAGGAACTGCGACTCTCAACACGCTTCATAAACCGCTGTTAAACGTTCGATCCTACGCCTTGATCTTCAGAACCCGGAAGGCGCGCGAGATCAAAGCCTGGCCACCGACGCGCACATGACCCATGTACCCGATCTTCAGCTCCTCAATGTACTTCTCGCGGATCACGATGAACGTCATCTGCTTGCGCTCACCGAGGCCATACCGCTTCAGATCGCCGAACACAAAGGGGAACGCGCTGGCCGCGATAGCCGGAGCCCACGCATTCTGCACAACTGGGTACCCCAACAATGTATCCGGCTCGCCGGCGGCGATGCCCGGTTCCCAGATGTAATTACCGCTGCCATCCTTGAGCTTGCGCACCGCCTTCAAGTTTGCCCGGCTCGTGACGAACTTGGCATTGGCCGCGTACTGCTCTTCGAGGCCATACACCAGGTCAATCAGATCGTCGGCCTTGACTATGCCACTAGAGGCAGTTTCCACGTAGTAGGTCCCGGTTATGTCAGTGTCCTCTAGGAGCCCCAACGGCATTCCGTTGCCGGTGCCGCGCAAGATCACGTAATCCTCCTGGATACCCCACGCCTCGCCATACCAACGAGGCAGTGCGCTCTCGATGTCAACGGCCGAATCCTCGACCAGGCCCAGGCCGAGCCGCGTCTTCACGGTAGCGTCGTGCATCGGGATGCGCAACAGCCCAAACGTTGGGTCAACGTCGCCGTCGTCCTCGCCCATCGGGCTGTTCACCCATGTCCACACAATCCCGTTCGGATAGATGCCGCCGTAGGTGCTGTTGCCCTCGACCTTAGGCATCTCCAGGTACGAGCCGCTGCACGGCATAGTCGTCACTTCATCACGCATCATCGCGCGATTGCCCAGCTCCTCAACCATCACCGCCATAAAATCGGCGGGGGCCAGGAAAGCGCCGGCGGCGCCAGTATTCGTCGAAAGAACCTTGTTCTCGATATACCCACGTCGCAGCACGCTCAACTCCTTCTGGGAGAGGAACGTTGCGCCGCCGCGCAGGTATTTGCGGAATGCCGATCCATACTCGGCGTTCACGGTCACGGCGTCGAGATCGCCGCCCTTACCATCTGCCGTCTGCATCCCCGGGGGAACATCGCCCTCGATAGGAGTGCCTGGGCCTTGCGCCGGCGCATCGAAATACGCCAGGCCATCCTCGACCCGACGCGCCTTCTCTGCGCGTTCCTTCCACTGATCCGACTCTTTGAGCATCGCATCAATCTGATTCTCGCGTTCCTGAGTGAACGCTTCGCCCTGATTCTGCTCCATCAATGCCTTGGCATCGGCGAGCAACTTGCGGGCCTTCTCCATCATCTGTTTCCAGTTCATTGCGCACCTCCACGCATAAAATGTTCAACCTCAGACAACTGTAAGGCCAATCTGCGCTCCAACACTGCGCGCGCAGTGAGTGAGGCGCGCTTTTCACGCCCCGGCTCGGCTGCATCGAGCAAATCATTCAACGCTTGGATTGCCTCTTGCATCTGCGTCACCGCGTTCTGCACGAGCTTCACGTTCGTCCCGCTCAGAACTCGGCCTTCCTTCAGCAGCGTCGCGTTAGCTACCCACGCTGCCGAAAAACGCTCCACCTGGTCCAGCCACGCCCCCGACGCACCGGGAGCCTCCAACCGCACCAGGTCACTCACAAACTGTTCCAAACCTACCGGTTTGGTTGGTTTGCCCTTAGCCAGTACCATCTCGACCAACACACGGGCAGCGGATGCCTCGTAGCGATCCCACGGGGCCGTCAACCCCATGCGTTCGTAATAGCGGCTGATATGTCGTTTTGCACCGTCAACGTCGCCATCCTGGAACTCAGCGATAGGAGAACGGCCACCCTGGAGGGCCACCGCCGCCGCGAAGATTCCACGCGGCATTGCCGTCAGCTCACCGTCCACAATGTCCGCGATCTGGAGCTTATAGCTGCCCAGTTGCTCAGCGTTATCGCGATCCCATAACACAAATGCCTTGCGGTACATCTCCCAATCCATCCGTGTGATGTCATCAGCGCCCCCGGCCCATTCGCGCACGTTCTGCTCGGCTGCAGCGCCATCCCACGGAGTCTCTTCATCACCAATAGGAAGATCCTGGTAAGAGACCACAGCCTTCACATCTGAAGTGATCGCTCCCGAATTCATCGCCAGCGTCACCAGGCCATACTCAACCAGCATGACTTCCATCAGCCGCCGCACATCGGAAGTTGAGTCCCAATCCCATTTCACTGGATAATATCCGATGCTCCACTCGTTGAGTACTCCATCGAGCAGCAGCGTATAGGCATCGCGACCACGCTGCGTCATAGACAGCTTTGTGACCACGCGCAGGCCTCCGGTAGCGCCTGGCGCGCGCGCCAACACTTTCTCTGGCAAATCCTGTCGCCCGATCTCCGTCATCTCTAAGGGGCGCCCAATTGGCTCCCAAAGATCATGCTGCCACGTTGCCCGAATTCGATCCGCGCCCTGTGGTCCGCTTTCCTGGAGCGTCTTCGCGAATGCTCCATTGAGGACAACATCACCGCCATCATCGGTATTCCCAAAAACGCTAATGACATGCTCTACAACGCCATCGGCAGGCGTCCCGATTAACGATGCCTTGCGCTTCAAAAATCGCATCTTACACCTCCAGCGTCACCGTCACCGTGCTGTCGGTGCCGGCCTCACGAATAAAACGGATGTAGCGGATGTTGTCGGTTCCTTCGATGACCAAACTCTCGTTGGCCGCCACCAGGTGCCCAACCGTTGCCGTCGGATCGGTCGCATTGTCATACGTCAACATCACGCCTCCGGTGCGGCACGAAATCCGCGCACGATTAGCCGAGGCTAACTGCGCCGCAGAAAACCCGAAATCCGCGTGACTAATCGCCTTGACCACATTCGTCACCGCCGCGCCTTTCATCACACTCGCGATCGTCGTCTGTAACGTGCTCATTTGTCCTTCTCCTCCGGACTACCTAACGTATCCGCCAGAAAATGAAAATCTATCTCCAGCAAAGCGGCATCGGCATTGTACGTATCCGCCGGCGCGTCCGCATCCCGGTACAGCCGGCACACCAGCATTGCGCTCACGCTATCAATCCCAGACATCGCTATCTCGCTGAAATCCGCGTAATGGTGGTAGTAAGCCGTTCCATTCGCTGCTTGGCCTACGGTTATCGTCGCGGTGCTCCCAAACGTAGTGCTGATTGCTCCCGTTGTGCACTCCAGACCCCATACCACGACCCCAGCATTCGTATTTGTAGGGGTCCAATGCACGTGCGGCTCGATCGGAGTCTCGAAAGCCCATCCGTGGGGCATCTGCACCGAGAAATTCACCGACTCTTCAGATGCAGGATCGAATAAGAACGTTCGCGTTCCGCCAATAAACGGATCGAAATCCGGCTTGTCCGTCACCGGATTTACGCGCGTATTCTGAGCAGGAACCCGAATGTCATCCCACCACCGGGCATTCCCATATGCCGTCATCTGGCCGCGGTAATCCCAATCAACGTAATTCCCACCGGCCACGTCGCCGCGATAGGGAGCCTCACGTGGGCGAACAAATATGATTCCATCTTCAGGATGCTTTCGCAATACACGCCCAAAGATGACATTGTATCCGGACGTCGGGGGGACATTCGTCAATCCACCCGCTTCAGTAGCAGAAACATAGAGCAAGTCACCTTCGTTCCAGTCGGACGTATCAACGCCGCGCACCAACCCAAAGGTCGTCGCCACGCCGCTGGTATTCTTCGCGATCGCCTGCGTTGCCATTCCCTGCGCGCCGGAAGTAGTTATTGCATCTGCCTTTGCCAGAATTGCCGTAGGCCGGTATCCTACTGAACCGGATGCGATACCCACAGCGCCATTATCCCAATCGCTGCCCGTATCATTTCGGATCAGGACATGTTGTTCTTGCCCGATCTGCAAAGTGACCTGGTCTGTGCCATTATTGACATGGATGGCTACGGTTTCATCGGCGGCGTCCCAAAACATTCGCCCCTGGAGATACTCAGGTTCAGAAATTGTCGTGTCAAAATCAACGTAATCTATCTGGACCCCCGGGAACGTCACGACGGTGCAGGCCTGCACCTCTAAGGTTGCCCCGGACTGCATTTCCATAGCCGCGCCATCCAGGATGCCCCACGTGCACCCATCATCCGCGACCCATTCCTCGCCGCCCTGGATCATGTAGCACGGTACGTTTGCCGTCGGATCGGATGAAATGCTGAACGACAACGCTTCCTCGGTAGGAGTCGCCTCGTGTATATCCGCGATCGCCGCCCACAGCGCGCTATCGTCATAATCCGGAGTAGGAGAGGGATACGCAATCCCCACACCCAGGACGACCGCTAACAACACAGCGCACGCGGCGACGGGCCAAAACCTGCGTAACATCGCTATCTACCTACCATCCACCCGATCGAGGTGACGGTTGTCACCCCCGTTGTATAGCCAATTCCGATGGTAATCGTCGTCGCATTCGCTGAGACCAGATACACGGTATTGGTAAACGCTCCGGCATAGAGCGGAGTCAATTGCCACGTAGTAGGCGTCACTCCCAACGTGTGCGCTATCTCGGTACCGGTTACAACGTTTGATGCAGTTCCGAACACAACCGGACCTGAAAATGCCACACCTTCCAACGACAGCGTCCCGGTGACAATCACATTGTCCGCAATCCTGAAATCCGCACCGCTGCGACTGACATCTCCACCGACAGACAGCGTCCCTGTCATCGTCGTGTTCCCATTCACTTGCAGATCGTCTGTAACCGTCACCGCTCCGGTTGACGAAGATACCACTCCGACCAGATCGGTAGTCCCACTGACGGCCAGCGTCCCGGTGATGATCGTGTTTCCGAACGTACCGCCAGCCGACATTTGCACCGTAGCCCCACTCTGAATATCCAACGTAGATCCAGACTGTACTTCCAGCGTCGCTCCCGAGAGCAGGCCCCACGTGCAGCCATCATCCGCCACCCACTCCTCGCCACCCTGCGCCATATAGCAAGGCACATTCGACGTTGGATCTGACGATACCGTGAATGACTGTCCAGATTCCCCCATACCTAACCGGGTACTGACTGCGTCGGCCAATTGTCCGATGTCTACTGGTGTAGCCGTAGGTAACGGCGCCGGAATTTCCGGAGACTCAGGAAACGAGATGCCAAAATACCCCAACACCAACGCCACAATCACGAAGACTGCGGCTAAAATATATTGCTTCTTCTGCTCACCCATCGTCACAAACCTCCATCTGATTGATTAAATCACCGGCAACAATGTGCACCGGCAAAAAACGTGAAGAGGCGGATACAACACATCCTCATAATTCAGCTTCAATACCGAGACCCCACCCTCAGTCTCAACTCTGAAAACGTCACCCATACCGAACAGCGGCATTCCCGCTGCCCACTTCTTCCCGTGCAGTTTCCCGCAGAAAGGGCACACCCTGTCGTCCTCTGCCGTCCACCACTGCACCTCTCCTACCCCGGCCTCGATGTACGAGGCTAACGCGCCGGCGTTCTCGCTCCTGATCGTCTCCGTCCGCGCGATCATCTCGGCCCGCAAGAACGACCAACCATCGTACATTCCCCGCAAGCCGGTGCCGTCGCGCGTGCTCCCGATCAAGTCCAGGATGCTCCAGCCTTCGCTTTGCGCCAGCCCGACCATTCCGGCTAGATCATCGCGCGTCACGTCCATAATCCGATTCACGAATTTGAACGTATAATCATCAACAAACTCCTGCACGTGGGGATTCAACAACGCGAAATCCACACCGAGCTGCGCCGACCAGGTCTCCCCAAAATCGATCATTAGCCCCTGGAAAAGCGGGATGAAACCGGCTCTCCAGTCTCCGCTGCGCGCCTTCAACACCGCATCAATCGAATCCGTCACCCGTGTCCAGTCAATAATGGGCGACTTCTGCGATCCCCTAACGGCACCTTCGATCGCGGCGCTTTCTGCCCTAAACTCGCCGGAGCTAGTCTCACTGAATAACGATTCCCAATTTACCGCGACCGGATTCACGACGCCTTTCCACAGCATCATTCCGGCCTGCTCAAAATCGCTCTTCAGCAAATCAGTCCAGATCATGTCGTCTCACGCTCCACTGCGATCCGCGCCAAACGCAACATCTCATCGAAATGCGGATACGCCGGCACGATCTCTCGCGTTGTCTTACGCTGCGATTCTGGAACCGTCCCCATGGTCGTCAAATACACGTCCCCATTTGGATCTGGATCCAATCCCAACACGGCCCGGTATTCATTGCGGGTAACGGCAGCGGATACAAACCCCTGCCGGATACGCTCGGTGAACTCGTTTACATCCTCCTGCAGCGCCATAACGCCGCTAAAGTCCCACCGGAACGGTTCATCGGTTGCCGTAAACCCGAAATCCTCGGCCAGACCATGATTGCACCTATCCGCCAGCCGCTTATAAATCGGGCTGAGCGTGTCCTCCCACGCGATGCGTCGCGCCTCTCCGATGTTGCTCCAGGGGGAGTTTTCTAGTCCCACGATCGCCCCGATCAGAATCGGCGGCCACTTGAATACCATCGCGATCCGCGACTCGTTCAACTGGTTGAGCTCCGGCATCGCCATTTCTTCTGCTGTCAAACCGAGCCGCTGATATTCCGTATCCGAATCCAGCACCGCAACGTCGAACCACCCGCGTTCGCCGCCATATCGTGCGCGCCACATCGCCCGCACCCGGTCGGCCTCCCCCTGCTCGACGTACTTCTTGAACTTGAGCAACCCCTGCGGGACTGCTGCATTGGCGAAGAAGCTGTTCACGTAATCCGTAGATTTGTTGTCGCGAGTCACCGCCCGCACCAGCACCGCCATCGGCGCCAGGCCCAAGTAGGGATTAAGTGGATGCGGATACTTGAAGTGCACCACATCTTCAAGCGCGATCGGATTCTGCTTTCCATCATTGTCGCGATATAACCAACCGACGAGCGCTCCATCCCGATCCGGCACTGGCGTCATTCTGCTGGGGATCCACACCGGCCACAACTGCACCACGCGCCCGGCACGGCTGCGCACCTTCGTCCAGAAGGCATTGCCGGCCAGCATCAAATGAATCAGCACTAACTCCCATAACTCGAACTCGGTCATCATTGGGTTAGGCTTCGCCAGCAACGCCCGTGCCGGATGATCGTCAACGGCCTCGCCATTCTCAAAAACCTGCATCGAGGGTTCAGCTGCGCTCTCGGCGATGTCCGAGATAATCGAGTAAACCAGCTCGTTTTTGCTATAGCCCTGCGTTGCTGCCCAGCGGTATGAATAGTTGCTTTCATCGAAGATGCCGCGCTCCGGATCCCACGTCGTGCCGCTGAACGTAACCAGGTTGTCGCTGCCGGCATTCTTTTGCGCCTGTCGCAACGCCATATCCTGCAACCATGTCCCTATCCGAAACAACAATGGAACCCGTTCCATTACACCCCCGCTTTAACAGCGATTAAAACGGCCAGTTGACTGCATACAGATCGCCAACAGGACACAAAACAAATAACAAAAACAGCACTTAAAGCACCTTAACGGCGCTTATAATCATGCAATCCCCCAACTATGCGCCGGTGCAAACGTCAAAAACAACGCATCCGCCTTGTCTGGCGACCTGCGTAGCCGGCTGCGTAGCGCATCCTTGTCGCATACCCGGATCACGCCGCGGTGCACCCGATACGTGAACGCGCATAATTCCTCGGCCAGGTCCTCGCCTGGAGGCAACATCGCGCCCGGGTCCGTTCTCAACCACTCGCGGCACAACCACGCTACCTGGTCGCGCAATATCCCGAACGCGCCCTCCTCGACCTCGACGGTCGGCGCCGCTGCGACTTTCACATCCTCGACGTCGCAGCGAAAACCATGCCCGTATTGGGCAAACCAGCGTCTCACTTGCGGTGCTACGCCGGACCCTACGCCGGTCGCATCCACAAACAACGTCCGTGCCTTGCAATCGCGTGCCAATTTCGCCGCATTGTCCCCTGTCACCAACACATCCACGCCGTTCCACGGATCCGCGAACGCCACGTAACCGCCATACCGCGCACAGTTCACATTCCGGTCGCTCCCGAATTCCGCCACGTCCTGCCCCATCAACGGGCGCACGCCCTGCGGAGGAACATCCCCATGCATCGCCTGCCACGCCAACCACCGGGCCTGCGCTTGTTCCACCCAGGCCCGCGAGATCAACTGGTTCTCGGCCTGGCCGGGGAACCTGGCCAACACCATATACGACAACGCCGGATTCTCCACGTGTCGCCATTGCCCACCATGCAGCGGGTCCGTAAACGTCCCGTCCTCGCGCATCCCCGTTGCCCCGTCCAGGAACTCCGGTACCTGGAACCAACTCGCGCCGCCCAGCGTCTGCGCCAGTTCTGCCGGCGTTGCCTGCCGCGACCAATTCGCAATGCGTGTCACCGTCTTCTCTCGTGTCACAGCTCCTGGAATCACGTCTACGCCCTGGAAGACGTTGGGATGACTGAAAGCATCCAGTTCGATCACGTTGGCCTGCCGGCTGCGGATCTTCTGATAAACTGGACCAACCGGCGCGCGTGGATTGAACAGAATCAGCAATCTTGCCCACCCGCCGGACATACAGCTCTCCACGCCTTTGTATACCTCGTCGGGAATCGCGTCTGCCTCGTCGAGAATGAAGAGCAGATACGGCGCGTGAACGCCTGAAAATTTCGCCTCCCGCTGTTCTGAGGTACCCGACATCGGGATCGCTCGCCCGGTTAGCCACCATTCCTCCGAAAACGCCGCGTGCAGCGCTCCTACATTCGCGCCTGCAAATACGTCCGGCAATGCTCCTCGCATTCGTGACCCGATCTCGCCCCATAACAATAGTCGTAGGTTCTCCAGAGGTGGAGCGGCAGTCGTCACCGTCTTGCTTCCCGGAAAGCACCGAAATACCCAGGCCGCGGTCGCGCCGGCGACGTGGGTCTTGCCCACACTGTTGGCGCTTTGCACCACGGTGACGGGGAAGTCGCGGACACTCTCCGCAATCAAACGCTGCTTGTCTGTCAACTGGCATAGCAACTGTTCCTCGATGAACCCAACCGGGTCTCCCTGATAACGCGCGTAATCAACCGTCGCCTGCTGCGTCGCCTTCTCCTGCAATCGGGCCAGCAGCTTCTCTTTCTCCGACCTCGGCCAGGCGCGCCAATTCGCGCTCGATCGCTGCGTCAATGTCATCGGTATCCACCGTCATCGCCCGTTTGGCCGCTGTCTTCACGTCGGCCCTATCCAAAACGCCCAAGGCCGCCGCCGCCTGGTCGCGGTCGCGCCACCCTGCAATCGCTCCCAGGGCATGCACAATCGCCGTCCGTAACTCGTTGTCATCGTACCACTCGAAAATTTCCGACAGCGGTGCAACAAAACGCGGATTCCCGGTATCGCCCATTCGGTAGACCGCCACCTTCTGCTCGGCCGAGCTCCCGGTACGGAGAACGCGCTCCAGCGCATTCAACGCAGCCTCGTCTCCCACAATCTGCTGTCGTAGCGACCGGGCCGCATCCGGAGCCGTCTGCGCCAGCACCAGCAGCGCATCGCCGGTACCATTCTCCAACAGCCACGAGCGATAGTCTCTCCGCGCCAAAGACAACGCCGTCTGAAACTCTGCGCGCCCATGCCATCCAATCCGGCGTCCGCTTCCATAGTACGTTGTCGAGGTGCAGATCTGTCCTGGGCAATCCAACAACGATGAGAGCGAACGTCCCTCGATCTCCGCCTGCACAATGCGCACCACTCCGGCCGCTTGCTGAGCCGAAAGCTTAACCAGTGCAGTGTTCAGTTCGTCGCTTGCCCAAGAAACCATCATTGCTTCGCCAGCAGCGCCTCCACCATCGTTTCCAGCAGATGCGCCTTCAGCACCGGCACCGGATCAACCCACGCATCCCCGGATAACCACGCCGCCCAGTAAAATGCTGTCGTCGCCATATCCAGGTGCAAATGATCGCCGCCATCCCCGCCGCGCCAATCTCCGATATAACCCAAAACACTGCCGGCGTGTACCTCACCGCCGGCAGCGACCTCCAATCGGGCCGGATCCAAATGCGCATAGCGCGTCCACAACGGCGCGCCATCATGTTCGTGCTGCACCTGGACCACTCCCAGCCATCCGGAGGACGACGTCGCCGCAATTACTCTCCCGGCAGCCATCGCATACACTGCCGCGCCGCGCTCAACGTCACCCCACGGCGCCCTATCCAAATTTAAGTCAATTCCGGAATGCCGGTACCCGCGATTCTTAACCCCGCTCAAATCATGCCACGTCGCGCAATACCACGACGCCGGATCGTCCACCGGGAACGTCCACAGATTCGGATTCTCCATCTGCGCGATGAACGCTGACAGATCCACGACAACGCTGTAAAGAGCGTCTGTCGCCTGGTACAACCGCGAAAGCATCTGCTGCAGCTCACTCGCCATTCTCGACCTCACTCACCTGGTTACGACTATCCGTAAATACCCACACCGGAATCGAACCCACTCGACTGGATCGCATCCTGCGCCCATACCTGGAACCAAAACGCCGGCGCGAGCGCGCCCTCACTGCGCGTCTCTTTCGCCGGCATTCTCGACAAAAATACCGTTGTACCAGGATCCACAGGTATTGCACAGCCTCATACCAGCATTTCCTCCAGTAGCTCGGCCATCTTGACCAACTCATTATGGCAGGCATCTCCGCTGGGCGTCTGTTCCGCCAGCACTCTCAGCACCAGCACCAACAAATTATCGCCATTGGTACTCCAGTATTGGCGCAGGCTCGAGACCATATTTACACGGTCATAATGACTTTCGCAATCGCTCAACCGTTCGCGAAAAGGATGCAATCGAGCATCAACAAAAATCGCCTTCAGAGAATTGTCACTGTTGAGCGCTGCGCAACGCATCAATACCTGCCGCAACCGATTCTCGACAAACCACAGCCCGGAGTCCTCATCAGGCTTACGAATGCGCTCGCCCAGCGTAGACAATCGCGCCCGTAAGCGTTCATTGTCGCGTGTCAATGACTCCAGCTGCGTCCGTAACAATTTATTCTCGGTTTCCAATCCCTGCACACGCTGCCGCAGAGACAGCACGATCGAGGAGACCACCGCGATCGCCCCGGCCAGCATCACTGTTACAGCAGCATTGATAAGGAAGAAGCCGATTTCGGACACGCATAAACCCTTTTTAAAGCAAAAACGCCCACCCGTATGGGTGGGCGTCGAACGACTACCCCAAAATTTGAGCAGGCAGATAACTGACGGCTCCCTATTCTTTTTTGAACGACAAGTAACGATGCTCGATCCACCGCACAATCATCAACAGTGCCTGGCGCAACATCAACATAAACTCCCGCGTCGTCTTGTCGTCCATACGTCCATTGTAGCACAAATGTTCGTGAACTGTCAACCACAAAACTAAAAAATAGAAGTGGGGCAGAAAGCGCCCCACTCCCCTGTATATAGTAGCGATTTTCAGCCTCTTTCCTATCGCTACCTTTGCCGGCGCAGTCCCGGCGACCTAACCGGCGTCATTAAGGTGCAATGCCGGGAGTTTCACTGTAATTAAATCCAAAAACTGGATTCTCATGTCCATCAGGAAAGACGACTTTCACTCCTCCTGCCGTATAGTTGCATGGGTTTCCAGTTCCCATATCAACGTGCATATGCCCATCAAATCTGCCAATACAGCTTTGTGCCGCGCTACTCGGATTCGCACCGGCATCCTGATATGGTTTGAAATCAATTGGCTTTTGTATATGGCCACACGCTGGGCAGACAAATTCCCATTGGAGTTTATCATCTCCGAACAGCTCTGTCCCTTCCGCAATCCAATCATCGTAGCTCAATACCCTTAGTTTAGATTTGTCCTCGGTCATCCTATCATTCTCCTATCAGCTTAACTCGTTTCACAACTACATCCGTCGTCACCGCGACAGACGGCTCCCCCACCGGCCCGATCAGCCAGGGGACGCAACACAACCAAAACCGCCCATTCCACTCTACGAACTCACCGTAACACTCCCCGGCCGGCGCCGGCGCGCCCACGGACGGCTTCACCAGCGACGCCATCATCGTTGCCATTCCACCACCCTCCCCGGCGCGCTGCGCCTCTGTCTGTAATCCGGCGCATACAACGAAAGTAAAGTGGCCAGATCGTCATCGCTGAGCCGGCTTGCCAATCGTGGCTCCAATTCGCGCACCGGTACATTCGTGCTCACTACCAGCGGCAGCCGCATTTGGTACCGGTGATTCACGATCTGGAACAACTTCTCCGCTGCCCAATCCGTAGCGCTCTCCACCCCCAGATCGTCCAGGGCCAGCAATGCCACGTTGCAGCAAATGCTCAGCAGTTCCTCGTAATCGCCCTTCCGATACCCCGACCGCAACATATCCAACAAATTGGGCGTCGTCACAAACATCGTCTGTCGCTCGGACGGCTGCGCATTTAAGATCGCCATCAGGAGATGAGTCTTTCCGGTGCCCATCGTTCCGGCAACTACCAGCCACCCGGACGGATTACGCGCGTAATCGCGGGCGATATAGAAGGCCTCCATAACCTGTGGGCTGACGTTCTCAATCGCGAACGTCTCAAACGTCTGCGCCGGCGTGCGCTGGTCGTAACTACTCAATCGCGACCGCTTTGCAGCCATCTGCGCCGCTGCTCGTTCCTGCAAACGTTGTGGGCCGCATACTGGGCACAACTGCAACTTACCAAACTGCGGATGCCCTACTGGCAACTCGTAACGCACATAACCCGATCCACCGCACAACTCACACCCCGACTCCGCGCCGGCGCAATCGCTCGGCAGCTTCGACGTCTCGTCGGCGTTGCTCGGCGGCGGCGTCTGCTGGCGCGCCACTATCCTTTCCGCCATTTCTCCGACTGCGATCATGTTTTTGCTCACGTTTCAAACCCCCGTTGCTTATAACGGCCTTGATCCACGCCCACCGTGAATGCTTTCCCACCGATGCGCGAAATGTTGCCTCCCACATCGCCACATCGCGATTCTCGCGCGTCAGCTCCCGCATCTCCTCAGCCACCATCAGCGTGACCGTCCCCCCGATCTCCTGCTCGAAAAGAGTCATCACGCGCGACAGAACGTCGTCATTTGTTGCAACGTCGCCATTTGTTTCCACAACGTCGTCATTTGTTGACGTTTGCGCCTGCTCTCTTACAGGATTACAGGAAGAAGATAGAGAATGAAAATCCTCTTCTTCATGCTGGTTGTTTACGTAAACATTTGTTGACGTAAACAACTGTTTACGTTCGTCCTCTGAGAGCTTACTTTCGATGATGCGCATCGTCCGGCGCCCTCTCCGTTCGATGAGACCGCATTCCTCGATCGTCTTCAACATCTTGTAAACGTACTGTCGTGAGTATCCCAACAGCTCGTGGAATCTCTCGTCCGGGATCTCGACAAACTCCGGTGGATTCTGCCAGCAATACATCCGTATCACTAGCCATATACCGACTGCTGCAGCAGGCAATCCCCTACATACCTCGAAGCTCAGCCGGACGACATCCGAACACTGCACTGTAAAATATTCTCGTGGTGGTAGTGGACCTGTCATATTGCATCTCCAAATAGTCTCAGGCGCGGAGGGGACTCGGCGTTTGTAGTTGTCCCAAATAGTCCTTGCCGTCGAGGGTTCCGCGACAGGCGGACGCGGCGCTCCGAGGGCGTTTCGCCAAATAGTCGGTGCGTTCTCCACATCCCGTCGAAAGTGCTGTTAATGCCCTTTAAACGCAGTTATCTGCGTAAATCCGCTCGAATTCGCGCCTTAAAGGCCGACTACGAACAGCGGCTAGAAACCGCCGTTAATTCAAGAAAGTCTTTGTGATAGTGCATGCGCCATAACGAGTGTGCCGCCCGCAGCTCGGCCAGTCGTCTCCAGGCTTCCCCGGTAGACCAATCTGACTCTGCCATTCTGAAAGATGCATTCAATATACGCTCCAGGAACTCGGCGTCTGTCTCTGTGGTCGTCCCATCTCGTATACGCTGCAAAATCGTCTCGAACATCATGCACCTACAAATCCACCACGTTCCCAGATCCGGATACGATCTCAAATCCCGGATCAGGAATCTGTGGCATTCTACCGAACGGCGCTACAATTTCGCGCCGTGTCTCGCGCTGTACCTCGCGCGATGGCCGCACTGCGCGCACTACGTCCAACGTGTGCGTCATCCCGGTCTGCAATCCGGCATGCTCGGCGCTCGACAACGTTCCACGCGCCCACCAGGCTGCATACCCTGTTACCGGAAGTAATATGGTACACACCACGGACCATATCCGCAGGGCATCAATTGATGCCGCATCTACTGCAAACCAGAGCGCCAGGGCGATTACCAACAGGATCCCTCCGACTATGCTCAATTTTTCGATGTTCATGATCTGCCCCCTGTTACCGTTACCGAAACTAATCATCGCCATCCTCGTAGCCGTCATCATCATCGAAACCGGTGTATATAGGACTTTCGGTAACACTACTTTCGGTAACATCACCGAAGTTTACATCGTCCTCGATGGCATCGTCGTCGAACGTCGTTGCATCTACGACGACGCCGCGCTCCTCCATCCATTCCAACGACTCGCGTCCCAGTGCCAGCAGCCGCTTTGCTTTCGACGTCCCCGGCGCGTGTCCGGCCGTCTCAGCCAGCAACGCCTTGAACCTTCGTATTCCCATCTGCAGCGCTGCTGCTGTCACTGCTGCCCCGATCTCAGCGCCGAGCGGCGCATCGGCCTGGCGATGCGGTGGATTGGGAGCAATCCCCATATCCGATCCGGATTGCGCCGGCCAGGATGGCAGCGCAGCATCTCCTCCGCAAACCAGCGCGACTTCGTTGTCTACGACATATGCCATCTGCGCGCGGTGGATGGCGTCCACCGAAACCGCATACCCATCGCCTCTGCCTAGCAGATAATCCGCCCGCGGCGTGCTATTGCCGACAGCTACGCGGCTGGCGACGTCGTCGGTCACCTTCAGCGCCATTCGTCCCGAAAGGTTGCGCGCAACCCGTGGTCCACCCAGCGCCTTGACGGTTGGATGTTGCGTCGTCAGCAGACAATGCACATCTACCTCGCGCCCCAACGAGACCAACCGCGTGATCACCTCCGCGCACGTCGGTTCCTGGATCACCTCTTGCACCTCCTCGACGACGATAATCAACCGCATATACTCGCCGCCAGCTTCGAAGCGCCGGTTCATCTCAACATTAGCCCAGAGCAGCGCGTTCTTCCACTGCTCGGCTTCGGTAGCCAGCGGGCCGGCACGCCCATGCAATCGTTCTAACCTCCGCAGACTCTTTCCCAGCTTTCCATCCACCAGAACGAAGGCATTGCGATCATCACGCGCCAGTTGTGTCAGCGCCGAATGGACGCATACCGTCTTCCCGCTGCCCGTCGTCCCAGAAAATAGCCAATGCGGAGTCCGGTCCAGGTTAAAGCCGACCGTAATCGTATCCCCAAACTCGTTCTTCCCGGCGATCCACCGCCCATCTCCATCCGGATGTTGCCCCAAAGAAGACAGCGGAATATCCGTCTCGGCCATCCCATCGGGCCACGGCGCGTCTAATCGCAGATAGCGTCCCGACATAAACGCATTAGGCCGGTTGCGCCCGAAATCCCACGGAACCAGGTTGCGCAACAGCGCGCTGTCATCGCGTGAAAGCGCCCGTAACATCATCCCCGCCGCCGCGCCTCCCCACACCTCCAGCGCGCCGGCGCGTGGGCCGCAGATACCGCGCACCCGCACCGGCGCCGCCGCTCCGAACGTTCCGGATGCCGCGTGATCCGCAATGATCCGCCCGAACTGCTCTAACAAATTTTTCCGTGTCCTCGTCTCCATATCACCACCTGCTCTCTTCGTTAATTTTACGACGCATAAAATACCGGGGGATTTTATGCGTCATAAAATTACCCAAAACTCAAATCATCCAACGCCTCGAACATCTCGTCGTCAACCGCAACGCCGTCGAAAACGTCGCCAACGATCCCAGACCGCATTGCCGCCTTGACAATCGCGGCGCCATCGCGCGTCCCCTGCACTCGCGAACGATATAGCGCGATCAAATCATCATCCTCCGGAGAGAAGAGGAGCAACTTGATATTCCAAACCTCATCCGGATCGCGATCTATACGCGGTCTCCCGGCCATCACTCAACCTTCATCGCGTAGAAGCGCGGCGACATATCAATCTCGACGATAAAATGCTGTAGCTTATCATCGTCATTGGCGCGCACCCACACGTCGAGATCGTGCGGCTGTTCAGCGTAGTCACAAAAATTTTGCTTCACCATGGACTCGCTTGCGTGCTCCGCGTTACTCGCCCACACACACTGAGAGTGAGCATCGTTTCCCGCTTCAGTTTCGCCTATCCAGCAATGGAACGGTTTACACGCGCATTTATCGGGATCCTGAATGTAATCGCCGCATCGTGGGCATAATCCCCATTCCATAACTCACCCCCGTTTCCGCGAATCTTTGAGCAATCCCCACTTATGCAATCCCCTGGCGATTGCCATCACCGGGTCATTTGTGTACCGTGTTTTCCCGGAAAACAACATTGTGAGCGTGTTCTGCAAGGGGACGACGCCCCACCCAACGCACAGCGCCGCCGCGAAACGTCGTCGCGCCTTGCCCAGCTTGTTCTCGATCTTGCCGACGATCTCCGACTCCCACGCCTGCATTGCATTCCCGACGTCCAGCCGCCCCTCGCGAAACTTCGTATCCAACTCTCCCCGCGAATAAAGCGCTTGCGGGTCCACCAGGTCCAGGAGCCGCCGCACCCCGGATGTCTCACTCATCGTGAAATGATGGTTGATATGCCCGCACTCGATGACGGCCATCTCCAGTGTGCTCATCCCTATGCTGATGATCACGACCTCTTTCTTGTACAATGCCTTTCCATCGGCCGTAAACTGCCCGTGATCGTCGAGGATTGCGTCGTACAACGCCCCCACGATCTGCGACGTCGCCCCGACTTCCTCAATCGTCACTACACGCTCGACCTCATCCTTGCCGTCCCACGCTGCCCAGTAGCGATGCTCGCCACGTAACCACCCGCGCAGTGAAGCCGCCGTATCGCGTCCATTGGCGCTCTGTGGCAGTCCAACCCATACCGTCGCGTCGCGCGTCTCCTGTCCGTAGGTACGCGCCTTGTGCTCGAATATAGCCAGCGTCAGTGCGTACAGCTCAGGAGAACCCGCCGCGAAGCGTGTATCGTCCAGGTTCTCTGCCGGGCGGCCCCACGAGTGCGATCCCAGGCCGACGTAGTATTGATGTCCGTTAGTCCGTATCCGCAGGGGTGGCGTCTCGCTCCGCAGTCCCTCGACACTGGCTGTCATCACCTCGCCGGCCATTGCTGCCTGTGAGGCCAATACAATCCCACCGGCATTACAAAACAGCTTGAAATTCCCGGCGCCCATATCCAACCCGATGTCCTCGTTCATTGCTTCCTTTCCTCCTGTATCTGTAGTATCTTCCCTACTACCCTTTGCAGCGGGCAAGCCCTGCATAAGGGCAAGTCGTCCGACAAACCACAGTCGCGGCACTCCGATCGGATCGCCTCGACCATCGCGTCAACCGACACCTTCACGATCTCCGCATTCATAGACAACGCCGGCGCCGTCTCATCGGAACGCTGCGCTTTGATTATCGCCGCGTCGTTGCTCCTGGGGCTTGCGTTCATCATTCGCGTGCACAATCCCAAAAAACGCGACGCATCCATCTTCATCACCGCAGCCCGCTTCGCAGCGCGGATCTGCGCGTCTTCCGGCATTCGTCGCAGCGCATACATAGACCGTTCTTCGAGGGGAAGTCGTCCGTGATTGTACAACTCCTGTATCTCTTCTGGGAACTGCAACATCCGCATCCTCGACGAAATGTGGCTCTGCGATCGCCCCACCCGTTGCCCAATCTCTCGCTGTGACATCCCCAGTATAACCAGGCGTTCATAAGCACGGGCCTCATCAATTGGCCCCATGTCTTCCCTTTGCAGATTGCCTACCAAAGCCCGGATCAATAACGAGATGTCACTCGTATTCCTGTTCGGAGACTTAACCGAAGCCTCGATCTGCGTCCATCCCAATCGCTTCGAGGCGCGCCAGCGCCGCTCGCCATCCTCCAGGACGTAGACGCCATCAATTGGCCCGACCAGGCTGATCGGATTAAGTAGCCCTTCTGTGCCCAGCGATTCCGCAAGCGTCGCGAGCGCTTCCTCGTCGAAATACTGGCGCGGCTGCTGCGGGTTTGGCACGATTTTATCTACGTCCACCATCATGGGCCACCTCCTGGCGCCGGCGCAAAGCGATCCCGATCTCCGGATAATCTGAGAGCTCAGGCTTTGCTTTGCCGGGACATGTCCATACCCACCGGTGGTCGTCGTCGCGCCTGAACGAGATGTTATTCTCGTGCAACCGGTTGAGGATTTCGTGCACGGTACCGCGTTCCACTCCCACCCGCAACATCACCACATCCTCGACGAAGTCGCGCACCGCGATCTCGGCCACTTCCAGGACGAGGAACTCGACTGACTGGCATTCATGCCAGATCATCTCATAGACATTCTCCTGCGCCTCACGCAGCGCCTTCAGCAGCGGCACCATCGCATCGTACCGCACGCCAACCGAGGCCTTCACGCCGTCGTCCAGGAAGTTCCATATCTCGATCATTCCCCCATCCTGAACCCGCACCACCGTATCGTCGGCAACCCATCGTTCAAACATTCTCGGCCTCCTCTTCCCACGGCTTGAACCAATTCTTCGGCCACGCTTCCTTGCAAAAATACTTCGTCAACGGGAACGGAGCCGGCATCCACACCTCGACATCGCCAGTCTCAACGTTCAATAATGGAAACGCCTCTCTGCTACTTTGCATCGCCCGCCCCTCGTACATAACCGAGTCAATCAACACTGCCCGACCCCGATCCCCTCCTAACAGCTCGCCCTTGATGTGAATGTACGTGAACAAATTTTCCCAATCCGTTCCATTGTCGTGGGGATACGGCAACCAGTTCAGACACCCGCAAATCGTGTCGCCCGTAGCAAAATGACTGTGTCCGTCCTTGCCATACATCTGCCGCATCCAATCTAGCGCCGTTTGCAATCCTATGCCGAACAGCATGCTCCTGAAATTTTCTGGTTTCGCAATCGTAATATTATCTTCGCTGCACCGGAACATCTCACAACGCGGGATGGTCATGCCGTCTTTGCTCACCAACATCGCGAAGCGCGGTGCGTGAAATGTACCGTTCCCGTGCCTCAGCATCTCCTCAGAGAATCGACAATAACGAATTTTGCGTAGTGGCGGACCATCGGGATTATTGTCCAGCACATAGTTTTGGCACTTAGTGCAGGCATGCGCCTGAAAATGCCATTGCGTCGCCTGCGGTAGCGACTCGACCCAGTCACAATACTCGCGGATCTCGGCGATGGTGTCCTCGTCCTCATTGCGTTTTTTGTGTTCCCCGTCGCGTTCGACCAGGAAGGCGTTGTATGCATCCATATAAACGTCCACGCTTTCAACATAGCGCCGTCCCCCATGTGTGACGATCTTATCTTCCGGAGCCTTCTGGGATGTGTAGCAATCTAGGGGAATCAGCACAGGATCGTCTATCCCAATGTGACCAGAGCACCAGTCCTCACCATTATTTCCTCGCAGCCATTTGATGCAGTAACCGCAAACGGCGTCGTCAGAATACGGGCGGATACCGTTGAACTGGCAATTTTCGCAAGAGTCTTCGTTGAGCGTCTTTGCTAGTTCTGCGAAAGCTGGTTTCTTGATCCCCATCATTTCCAATGCGCGCCCGGCATAGTAACTGTTCTCGCCTACCTGCTTTGGAGAGCGCGCCATATCATCGCAATATTTACCTTCCGTCGCCTCAAACAGCGCTTGAGCCGTCTCTGCGTTTGCCTGGCGAGCTACGGCCTCGATGATGCCCAGGTAATTGCGGCACCCTTGCTCGTAAAACTGCGCCGGATTTGGCGTCCACCGTTGTGGATCCAACATATTCCGGACCGCCTTCACCCGTTCGCTAATCGTCCGCGTCGTCTCGCCGGCGGCGGCCCACTTGGCGACAAACTCCGATCCGACTTCCTGGGCATATTCCGGTAGACTGGCGATCTCGCGTGTGTGAGCGATCGTGATTACGCGCGTACTCACCGCCTCCTGGGTCGCCGGCGGCAGATCGAGCAACCCAAGGTGCTGCGAGATATACCCCTGGCTCATCCCGATTTGCATGGCGAGATCCCGCTGGGACCACCGGCGCCGATCCATCAACCCGCGAAAGGCCCGGGCCTCTTCGATCGGAGAAAGACTCTTGCGAGCAATGTTCTCGGCCAGGGTCGCCAGTTGCAACGTTTCCCGGTCGGCCGGATTGCGGATAATCCCGTTAATGCCGGCGTTCCGTTCCTTCAGCGCGGTACGCTCTGCCTCGTTCAATCCCCGCATCCCCATTACGGCCAATCGCCGCACGTAGTCCTCGAACTCGTGATTGGGGAACGACATCCACAGCGCAATCGCCGCCGCCGCGCGTACTCGCCGCTCGCCGGCCACTAACTCGTAGGCCGTCGTATAGCCGTCTTCATCCTCTACCGGCATCACCACCACCGGCTGAATCAGGCCCACACTCACGATACTTTGCGCCAACTCGACCAGCGCGTCGCCGTCGAAAACCTCATCGCGCGGCTGCACCTCTGCCGGTACAATCATCCACAAGGGAATGTCCTCAATCGTTTGCTCTACCATCCGTGTCCTCCTATGCTCAACCCTTGCACCGGCCACACTCGCAGGCCGGCAATATCCCCGTATCCACCGCTTGCAACACCTCCATCGCCTTGACAATCATCGCATCCTCAGCTGCGCGATCAGGGAGCACCTCGCACACCCATAATGCGCCAAACTGCCGGTCTTTGTAGATGATCACCCCTCTCTCGTAGTCGAGAAAACGCATATAGAGCTGCGTCTGAATCACGTGTTCTGCGAAAGGATTGCCGCCGCTCCATGTCAGGAGATCGAACTTCTGAGTCGTAACCGACTTGATCTCCAGCACCGCTTCGCCGATGATGCCGTCAATGTGCCCGCGCAATCGCGGCTCCAGATCGTAAACCACCTCGCGACCCCGTCCGGTTACCTCGACCCCACCGGCCTCCAGACGGCTGATCACGTCGCGCTCGTGCAGATATCCTTCGTGAAACATCCGCCGTCCCTTCAACCCCGGGCGTTCCCGTCCGTCGCGCCAGTTCCCTCCGACATCGTGACAAACTCGATATCCCCAAATACTCCCGCTCCTCGAACTCCGGAAGCGCCGCTTCGCAATCCATAGCCTGTTTGATCTCTACCGGATTCATAGTTCCTCCATCATTAACCGCGATTTACAAAGCTACTTATTTTTATCTGCGCACCGCGTACCGCGCCTAACGCATCCAAGAAACCGCACTTAAGGCGCGTTATCGGCAGTATTTACGCTTTTCCATCACGCCGTTTGCTAATGGCCGAGATCGTCGCCGACGCGATGCTCGCCGCCAGGATCAACAGTCCCCAAATCGCCGACTCGATTCCTGAGCTGGCCTTAATCGTGATGTTGCCCACAGAACTCGTAGGCGGCGGCGGTGTTCCGATCACCGAAATAAACGGGGTCGGCGTCCGCGTCGGTATAAAATGATGCGTCGGCCACGCCGTTGGCGTGGGCGTTACGATAGGACTATCTTGCAGCTGCATATAAAACCTCCTCTAACACGCTCCAGTTTTGTCTATAGCGTGCCCATCGTCCGTTGTAGGCGGCTGTGTCTTTGTGAATGGCCACACCACGTAATCCCTCAATATCCTGTGACGGTATGATGAAAAAATCCAGTTCCGAATCGAATAAATCCTCTGGGTCGAACACACACACACAAATTACCAGGGGTGCGCGCACGTTTGTGTGCCCATCGCGCCGTAACGAGAATTGAAACCCATCTTTGCGACCATCGTAACGAGTCGGCCTGGCCGTCTTTACCTCTACCGGCACGCCGTTGCAAATCAGGTCTGCCGGCTTCCCCCGCTTGACATCCACGCCGGCCTTGCGCAGAATGACCTCCACCGCATACTCGCCAAAGGCTCCGATCACATTATGCTCAGCCATTCTCCAACTCCCGCGATAAAATCAATTCGGCCACGCGGCCCGGAAGAAGTTCCGACCTCAACACCTTCTCGCATAACGCGAAACCGCCCCGTGACACCGTTCGCTTGCAGATCACCAAGGCCCGGCACTCATCACAACCGCCCTTAGGAGCTGAGATCAGCTTGAAATAAATGATCCCGGAATCGGTCGCTGTCGGATACGTTTTGAGCGTTACTGTGTCCATTTTTCGACCCTGTTACCATAACGGCCATTATGTAAACCGGAATGGCGCCCTATTTCCGGCTCATCACCGCGACGGAAATACCCGACAGTACCATCAGCAATGAATCCCTGGTGGGCTGTGCGCAAGCCTCACAATAGCGCTGTGCCCGGTCAATGAACTGCGCCAGGTCAGTCTCCCCCATCTCCAACTCGGTGACGTAGTCTCCGATCGCCTGCAATGCCTTTGTAATCCTGACAAATTCGTTCATATCGGCCTCACTTTGCCTCGATCGTTGCATGTACTACCGGAACGCAGACGCTGCACCCATGCCCGCTGCAATACGCGACCACCCGCGCGTCGCTCGCCACCCATCCCTTACGCGACCACACCTCCAGATCGCGACCGTTCCCCGTGAACCGGCACTCCGGATACTGCTTACAAAACTGTGGATCTTCCGCCCGCCGGATCATCGCCACGTCTTCGTCTCTGGCCGCGCTCCAACCATACCAGCGCGCTCGCAAATTCACGCCACGCCGCATGTCGCGCACCAATGCGCACGCCGTCATCTCGCGGCAGCGCACGCAGTCACGCGGCGCCTCTCCCCGGAGAATAGAAGCGGCAATGTAGGTCACATCTCCTGAGAGGGCCGCCTCCGGGAAGAACGTCCACCAACACATCAATAACGCCATGAGCAACAACACCAGCACGAGGAAGGCCCAGGTCTTCGGTTTCATTCCGCATCCCCTGATGGATCCGACATCTCCACGAACCCGGGTAATGGATCCATCCCGCTTACGTAACGCCCCATCACCTCCAGCAAGATGCGGTCAAATCGCTGTTCCAGTTTCTGGGCCGCATAAAGGGCCGACCGGAGCTGGGTCGCCTCAGCATGTTTCTGCGCCTCGCGCATTCTAACTGCTAACGTAATGAAATTTTGTAAGCTCGTCATAATCCAAACCACTCCTCTACCGTCTGCCACACGGCATCCGAGTCAACGCTCTCCTGGTTCACGTAACGAATCGTCGTCTCGATCCGCGCGTGATGCAACATCTGTCGCGTCAGCTCGATGTCGTAACCGCTGGCCTCATAAAAACTCGTGGCCGCCGTTCGTCGTAGTGTGTGCGTCGTGATCATGTCGGCGTTCAACCCCGCGCGCTTAGCGCAGGCCTTGATAATCGCATTAATTCTCTGTCGTGAGAGGGGAGCTTCTACGTTGCTCTCAGCGACGTGCGGGAAGCGTGTAGCGTCATCCGATAAAGGCGTGAACACAAACGCATCCTGTGGCATTCCTGGCAGCTTCCCGGCAGCGCTTAAGTAAGCGCGCACGGCGTCCAGGACAATCGGTCGCACCTTGCGATCGTCGCCGGTGAGGCCCTTGCCGGTCCAGAACACGCGCACCGTCCCATCCTCGGCCACGCTGAAATCTCCCCAACGCAGGTTGCGAATCTCGCTATTGCGCAGACCGGTATACAAGTAGCACATCAACAACGCTCGGTTGCGCAGCCCGGCCAGCGTCGTCGCCGGCTGGTGCCGCACCAACGCCCGCACCTGCTGCACCGTCAATACCACCCGCTTCCTGGGCTTCAACTTTGCCCGGTCCACGCCGTCTACCGGATTCACCAGCACCAACGCTTCTGGCGTCATTCCGTTCAACCGCATGATCTTGGTGCGACAATACTCATAAAACGAGCTAAGCGCCGCCAGGCGGTTGTTGATCGTTGCTGCGCTCAGCCCGGCCCCCACCATCGCCGTTTTCCAGCGCTCCACGTTGCTGATCGTCACACACCACGGCTCAATGCTGCTTAGCGCCGCATCCGGCGCGCTCCCGGCGCTGCCGCGCTTTCCGGCAACCGCGGCCCAGGCCTCGGCGTCCCGCATCCAGAAGATGAACTGCCGCAGGCCGGCGCGATACACCGCGTGGGTATTTTCACTCGTCACACCGGCCAGCCACGCCGACGCGGCCCCATCCCAAACGTTGGCGTCCGTGCGCCATTCAGTGCGTGTCCGTAAGTCAGCGACCATTCCCCCTCCGGCGCGCCGGCGGCTCAGGGTCGCCATAGCGCGTGGTCGTCATAATGCGCTGCACCCGGTGGGCCGTCGCCAACGTCTCACTGACCTCTGCCTGGCACGTCGCCAGCGAGTCGGAACGCAACGCCGTCTCTAATCCACCGATCATGTCGCCGCTTAAGTCTATGACATCTTCCATCGCCCACTTCGTCCGGTAAGCTGCCATATCCGGCATATGCCGGCTCTCGTTGAACAACGACCGGACGATGATTCCCACCGAACTACACGTGAAAATCAAAGCGCACGTGGACCAATCGCCGTTGATGGCCAATGCCATATCCACACCCACACCGGCGACGACCGTCATCCACGTGCGCTCTTCGACCAGATACCGTCCCCAACGACTGAACTGTAAAAACGCCGCCAGGCCCACGCCCCACAAAACCGCCAGTAAACAGCGCCCAATCAATCCCCAATCTGCAAAAAACGCCATAACCGTTCCGTGTCCCCCTAAAATAGAATCTGAAATTTGCACCTTAACATAGCCCGTGCTTACCGGGGCGGCTGCGCCCGAATGCCGCCCCGGATGCACAAGGAGGTCCACCGCTGCCGTCGAGCCACTGAGTGGGGCACGGTCCAAGCGTTCGTCACGTGCAACAGCAGAGAGGAAAAAGCTCGGGGCAGGATTTGAACCCGCACCCCGGCGCTTACGATGCGCCTGCGCTGCCGATTGCGCCACCCGAGCCAAAACTACCATCACTTTACCATCCTCGACTTACGCTCTTTTGAGCCTGATTACGCGCGTAATGCACCCGCTGTGTCGCACTGCGCCGCGACGCCCATGTCGTGGGGATTCGCCTCTAGCACTACGCGAAAACCTTCCCCAAACCCACATTTGCCGCAATAGACCTCTGGAGCGGCGTCATCCTCCGATCCCACATTGACCAGGATCGGCGTCCCGCACTCGCCGCACCGGCGCCAGCGCGTCCCGGTGTCATCTGGCATTCGGTGTACGATCGGCCCGATCACCCAGGCCCAGGTGCTAAACTCGCAATTCAGGGCGTGTTCTACCTGGGAGATCGTGTAAGCAATGTTGCGCTCAATCCCCGCAAGGGTCTCATCGAAGAAGGGCCCCAGCAGCGTCATGTCCGTCTCGTGCCAGAGAGAAGATTCGCCATCTATACCCGGCACCCTCACCCACCCCGTCACCCGGTACCGGTTCATCTCGCACCGGTTGCGCCGCCTCGCGTTATCCAACAGCACGTAGCGCGTTCGTTGGCTAAAATGTGGGAGAGATTTCTTGCGCTCGCCCATTAGTTCCTCTCCCATACCGTCTTCTCGACGGCCCGCAGCAGGTCCGCGTCCGACGGCTGCGTGTAGATCAACGTCGTCTCCAGCTTGCTGTGCCCCAGTATCTTGGAAACCTTCTCGATGCCCTCGTGAGCGTCAATCAAATTCTTTGCGCACGTGTGGCGCAGCGTGTGCGGGTGCACCCCGGCCACGTTGGCGCGCTCGGCGATCACCGCGATGCGGTCGGCCAGGCTGCGCTTGTTCAAGCGCCGGTTGCCTTTCTGGGAAATGAACAGCGCCGTGCCCATGGTAAACGTCCCATCGGCGCGCTTCAGCGGGTGCACCTCCAGCCACGATGACAGCGCCTTGCGGGCGTCGCTATTGATCGGCACCCGGCGCGCCTTGCCGCCCTTGCCGTTGCGCACCGCCACCCACCCGGAGCGCTCGTTGATGATCACGTCCTCGACGTCCAGCGC
The DNA here is from genome assembly GCA_016934645.1 of Anaerolineae bacterium. The sequence goes on along the minus strand of JAFGSL010000382.1, from coordinate 4,772 downwards.
GCACACTTCGGCGCGGCGCAGCCCCGCGGCCAGCATCAGCCGCACTAACGCCCGGTCACGCTTCGGCCATACGGCGCCGGCGTCTCCCGGGTACTTCTTGGCGCGCAGATCGCCCAACTGCACCAGGTTCTCGCACGTGCGTAGGAGCTGGTACTGTTCCTGGCGGCCCAACCACTGCGGCACCGGATCATCGACGCGCACGCCGCTCACGTCCTTGGCCGCGTTCACGTTCACCAGGCCCTCGCGCAGCGAATAAGACAAAAAAGCGCGCAGCCCGGCCAGGTACGTATTGACCGTCGTCGGGGCCAGTTTGCGCGTATCCCGTAACCAGTCGCGATACATCACCACGTCGAGCGGCGTCACCACGACGGCTTCGAAGGCATTCCCTGTGTTTTCTTCGAACCACTCGCGGAAAACGCTCAACCCGATGCGATAGACCCGTACCGTCGCCCGGCTCTTGTCCGTGTTCTGCAGATGCGTCAAAAACGCCTCCACCGGATCTGCCACAACCCACTGCTGAATGTTCTGAGTAACCTGTGTGCTTACCATCGTGTCCTCCTGTTTGCAAAACTTTGGATGCCTGTATAATAGAGTTATACCAACCCGTGTCCTCGGTTTGGTGAAAGAGGAGCTGAGCCAACAGCTCCTCTTTCTGTTTCCAGCGGCGACGACACCCATCGCCGGAACGGGACCGTCAAATACTCCTCGATGTCAACGCCCCATACATTGAAAAGCGACGCCGGCGTCTCGCCGCACGTCCCGGCCAGGCCCCCAAACGCCGCCCGCAAATACTCCTCTGACTCGCGGCCGTTACCGGGAACCTTCTTCCTGCCATCCACGAACTCGGCCACCTGGCCCAGGCACAACTCTCCCGGTCGCAAATCTCCACCATAGCGCCCGATCATCTCCCCGGCCAAAAACCCCATCGCCACGAGCAACACAAAGCGGTCGGGCTTCGCCTCGCGCGCCTGCATCCGTGTCACGAGATCACTCTGCGCCTCAGCGCGCCACGGATCGCGGTTGAACAACCCCGCGCGCACGTCCTCGCGTGCTTGCAGCAAGTCCACCCGCCACCACTGCGGCCCGTAGACCTCGAGGGCCGAACGGATCATTTCGCAACCCATCGGCGCGACCTCCATAGCTTATGCGGCGCGATCGGCAACAAAGGGGTTTCCTTTTTGACGCGCTCTCTCGGCGGGATCCATCGCCCGCGGGCCAACGTCATCCGCGGGCGGCGCTTCCCCGCCAAACGCCCAGCTGGCGTGCGATCTTCCGGCAGCGGCGGGAGAACGCTGCGCACCAAACGGCTTCCGATCTCGCGCATCCGCGCCACGAACGCGCTCTGCTCGCGCGCCATCACTTCACCTCCGGCGCATAACGCTGCGATCCGACCAAGACGTCGGTTAGTGACGGCTTCGCCTCGCGCTCGATCGCGCGCATCCCGATGTCAACCAAACGCCGCAGCATTGAGCTGCGGCTACGTTGCTCGAGATCGGCTTGCGCATCAATTGCTGCGATCTGATCGTCGGTCAAGACTATGCTGAGTTTCACCTTACTGGCCATAGTATGCTCCTAATCGAAATGGAATTAGAAATTCCACTATTGGAATCTAATGTTTCCAGTATAGGCGCATTATTGCCACTTGTCAATACCCAATTCCACAATTGGAAGAAAAATTTCCACGCGAGGCGTTAAAATATGATTATGGCAACAAATCTTTCCACCTGGCTGACACAAAGATTACAACAAGAGGGGTGGTCAATGAGAGAATTGGCCAGAAGAGCCAACATCTCTCATACATGGGTGAATAAAGTTATAAACGAGGAAAGTGACCCATCTGCAGACTTTTGCATCGCAATAGCGAAGGCATTCCACATAGCCCCAGAAGACTTAATGAGAATCGCTGGGGTTATCGCTCCTAAGCCCAATGATACTGAGAATCCTACTCTGCGCGAGATTTGGAGTTACCTGCGAACGATGGATCACGAGCAGCTACGCGCCGTGCGCGAGTTTGTTCGGTTTCAATCCGCGACTGGCGGCAATCGTGGCAGCTCCCACGCCGCAACCAACAAAGAAGATGACACCAACACCCGCGATGCCACGCCACCTCCGCCAACGTTAACACCTGATCCAAAAACCTCAACATAGCGCCCTCCTGCGCCGGGTAGGGGTTCCGGCACGTCTCAACTATAAGCGAAACAGTTTTGAAACGCATTTGCATTAACCCGCTGTAACCAGTTCTTAACACAAGGCAATGGACAATGGCAAAACGTCGTCGGAGATCGTCATCAGGATCTGGCAATATCGTAACCGCCCTCATCGTAGCCATCTTTGCACTTGCTGGGTTGATTATAAAAGCTACCATAGCAATCATCAAATTGCTGTGGAAGGGTCTCGTAGCTATCACCAAACTCCTCATGGAGGGACTACGCCGTCTTTGGAACATCAAATTTACCATCCCTATCCGAGGTGGTATTCACACCAACATTATCGTTGCCCTGTTCGCTGTCATTGGACTCTGCTGTGGTGGAAGCATACTTTATCTGGAAATAGACAATGGATTGCGCCAGGCCGGCGTTCTTCCTACTTATACCCCTCACCCTACTAATACACCTACTAATACTCCGATTCCCACACCAACATCTACTCTCACACCCACACCAACCAAAACACCCACACCAACTGAAACGCCCACGCCAACCAATACCCCGACAAAAACCCTCACCCCGACGCCTGAACCGGATAATTGCTGGGACGCTGCTTTTGTCTCCGATGTCACAATACCTGACGGCACCCAATTGGATCCAGGAGAAACTTTTACCAAAACGTGGGCCATTCGCAACACCGGCGTCTGCACTTGGACAGACATCACCTTAAAATACAAAGTCGGTGCGGAAATGGGAGTATCAACTGTCATTGACGTACCGCAAACCGCACCTGGTGAAATCGTCGAGATCAGCATTGTACTCACAGCACCTCGCGTCCCAGAAGTTTACATTGGCACATACCAACTACAACAAAATGGGAGCGCGCTTCTCGATGTAACTGTAAAAATCCGGTCCGGATCGCCGCCAACTCCAATCCCGGCGCGCCCGACAGCAAAGCCAACCAGCGACCAGCCACAGCCGACAGCAGCTCCAACTACCGCGCCGGCTGGATCCTGCCAGATCACTGCATGGGTCAACGACGAATTTCCCGATCAACGCCAACACGTCTACGTTAGCGGACAACTCATTTGCGATAGCCAACCCGTTTCTGGCGCGCCAATGTACGTCACCTGGCATTACAAAAGCAGCTCGCCGACGTGCTCCAGTACAACCGGTGGAGATGGAATCGCGACATGTGAACGCAGTATTGGCGGGGCATCTATTGGTTACTACGTCAAGCTCAACGTCAGCATTACCTATAACGGGCGGACATATAACACCAGCACTGGCTTCACGCCACAATAAACGAGGACGACAATGTCAAGAAGAAGGGGACTTTTTCGCAAACCATCCATCAAAAAGCGCCTCGCCGCGCGCACGTCGCTCAAGCGTTACGTGCGTCACAACATGGGTATAAAAGCACCGCGTGGCTGGGGCTGGCTCACCAACCCCAAACGCGCCGCATACAACCGCGTCTATAACCGCACCTCCATCGGCTGCTTCCCCTCCACCCTCCTCATCATCCTTCTCCTGGGCCTGATCGTAGCAACGAAAAAAGGCCGTTAAGAAGTCTTAACGGCCTTTAATCAGTCGAAAACACAAGAAAAAAGCATATCAGGAATGATATAGATAAGTTCAAAAATCGCAGTTAAACCAACGCCAACAAACCACTACAACCGATGTCACAAAAACCAAACGAACCGGTGCCACTATAACCCCCGTGCACGCTCAAGTAAGAGCGTTGGCGGTTAACCAGAGATGAGAAATACCTTCGAATCAGAAGGTTGCAGGTTCAAGTCCTGCCGGGGGTACTTCGGTCCGCTCAAAACGGACCACTTGACAGACGAAAGGAGAGTCTGCTAAACGAGATGAGATATTCGTCTGTTAAGGTACAACGGGGTTATGTTCCAGCATAACCCCGTTCTTGTTTCTTCAGGGGTAACTACATCGGAAAAAACTACTCCTCAAACGCAATATCACGCTTCTGAAGCCAAGCATCGCCAAATTCGCGCGGGATGATCCAGGTCGTACCCACCTTCGTGCCCGGCACACGTCTGGCAGCTAACTCCTTACGAAAATAAGCCCCAGACACTCCCCCGGCCAGCGCTAGAAGGCGTGCCGTCCATCCATGCACAAGGGTGGCGCGGACGTCATCTACGGACATTGCAGCGGAATCTGCCAACTCTTGAATCGTTAATCGTTTCACGTTTGTCCTTTGTGGTTACGTCTTTGATACAAGCAACATTATAACACCAATGAAACAAAATTGTCAAGCAAAATATCCGGAGTGATGCCATTTGCACAAAAAATGGGATGTTGGCGAGACAGAATTGTCCGGCGAAAAACTCCGTAGAGAGTACATGGATTATAGAAGGGTGTTCCCTCTGAGAAATGGGCAACTTTAAATTTTTGCGAAGGTTCTGGATTCTTTGTGTTACAGGGGGAAGATGAGTACAATCAGAAAAAGGAACAAGTCGAAACGAGGTGAACTCTATGCATGAAGGAAGGATGATATGGACACCAGCGCGCATACTGCTGATCATAGGCGGCGTGGTAGTAGGATTTACAGTAGGGCTTTTCTTGGGAATATTGAGTGAGCAGGTGTGGCCATCGCGGAGTTCACAC